>DASRAT010000078.1:0-6995 GCA_035638015.1 Gemmataceae bacterium
GTCTATTGCAACAACGCCTTGTTCAAGGACATCAAGGAGCTCGTGGACGGCATTGAAAAAGCCACCGAGCAGTCCAGCACGAGCATCAAGGTCGTGCCGTTCAAGAACGCCGATCCGATGCTGGTGCAACAGGCGCTGGACGCCATCCAGGGCCGCTACCTCAACACCAAGGGCGGCTTCGGCCAGCCCCTTCCTGGCCAACAGGGTCAAGGCTTCGGCCAGGGCCAGGGCCAGGGCGGTCAAGGCGGCGCCTTTGGCCAGGGCGGCGGTGGCACCAATGTGAACATCATGCCGGGCGCCGGTGGCGCTGCTGGCGGTGGCGGTGCCCCAGGCGGCGGTAAAGGCGGTGGTGGTGCGGCCGGCGGCGGCAAGGGCGGTGGCGGTGCAGCCGGCGGCGGCAAGGGCGGTGGCGGTAAAGCCGGCGGCCTGCAGAGGCTCGATCGCAACTTTAACGCCGATTACATGGGTGGCAATCCCACCGTGCAAAACGGCATCATCAACGTACCCATGGACGGTTTGATCCAACGACAAGGGCCACGTTTTTTTGAAGCGGGGGTCATGGATGACCCGGAGACATCCTACTTCTACGATCCGATTCGCGACGGCCACCTGGAAATCGACCTGAACAACCTGCGTGGCCCCGAGGAAACTCATAAGGTCTATACCATCGAGCCGGCGGCTTCCTTGCCGCAAGCTCACGGCGTGAGCGTGGTCAGTGCTCAGGGTCCGGTGTTGCCCGGCAAATTGCCGCAACCTCCGTCCAAGGGCGCTCAGCCCGGCATCAAGGGGCCGCGCTTGCAGGTGAATGCGATTCCGTTGCCCGAACTGGGCGTCGTCATCCTTCGCGCTCAAAACCCCGAGGACATGAAGGAAGTCGAAGACCTCATCAAGCTGATCCAGGAATACGCGGACAAGACCGAGATTGAGGTCAAGATGTTCCGCATGGAGCGTGCCGACGCCAACAGCGTCGCCACCTACTTGCTCAACCTTTACCGCGTGGTCAACCTCTATCCCAACGCCACCACCTTGACGCCACGCACCGGAGCAGCGGCACAGGCCACACCTGCGGCTGGCCAAGCGGGTGCGGTGGGCGGCACGGCGGGCTCGGGCAGCGCCACGGTGTTCATACAACCGTTGCCTCGCCTCAATGCCCTCTTGGTCGCGGCTATCAAGTCGCGCATGCCCGAAATCGAAAAGCGCGTCAAAGAATTCGACGCCGAGCCGTCGGCGGAAGAGCTGAAAATCAGGGCCTTTCCGCTCAAGTACCAGTCGGCCTACCGGGTCGCACTGCTCATCCAGAACTTCTGGACCGAGCGCTACTTCCCGGCCGAGCAGCTGGCGCAAACCCTGGTGCGTCTCACTTTTGACGACGCCACCAACACCGTGTTCGTCCAGGCCGCCCCGGCCGACATGGAACAGATCGCGGCGCTCATCGACTTGCTCGAGGACCGCGAGCAGATTCGTGCCACCAACGAATTGCGCGTCATCCCCATCAGGACCGCGCTCTCCGACGACGTGGCGGCCCTGATTCAACGCATCTTGAACCAGGCCGTCTACCAGGCCACCACTGGCACCGTCCTGCCCGGCTCGCCGGGCCTGGCGGGCGGTGGAGCCGGCGGCGGCGGCTTGGCCGGCACCCAGGGTGCCGCGGGCGTAGCAACAGGCGCTAACCAGGCCCTGGCGCTCAACAGCGGCGCTCAGCTGCTGCCGGGCCTCAGTACCAAGAGCTTTGGCCTGCAGTTCATCCCCGGCCGAGAGGGGCAAAAAGGCTCCTTCAACGCCGTCATCCTCGAGGACACGCACATCTACTCCGATCCGCGCACCAACAGTTTGGTGATCAACGCGAACAAGGACACGATGGTCATGCTGCAAGCACTGATCAAGGAGCTTGACGTGCCTCCGCAGTATGTGGCCTCGATCAACGTCTACACGCTCAAGAAGGCCGACGCGCTGGCGGTGGCCAATATCATCTCGCAAATGTTGCTCGGCACTACCACCACCGCGGCCGGCGGCGGCGCTGCCAAAGGTGCGGCCGCGGCGGCAGGCGGCAAAGCGGGTCAGATTCCTACCCCCGTGGGCCCGGGCGGACTCGCTCCTGAAGGCGCCCAGGTGGTCGATGTCCGCATCACCATCGACGATCGCAGCAACAGCATCATCGCGGCCGGTAGTCCCAACGACCTGGCCGTCATCGGGGCCATCATTGCCAAGCTCGAGGACACCAATGTGCCCTCCCGCTTGACCAGAGTGTTCCAGATGTACAACGCCCAGGCGGCGGACGTGGCCACCATTCTGACCACGTACTTCACCAACTCCAAGGCGGTGTACACCGCGGCCGGCCAGCTTACGGCCTTCGCGGAATTGCAGAAAGACGTCATCATCGTCGCCGAGCCGATCAGCAACAAGCTGATTGTCAACGTGGCGCCAATGTATTACGACGAGCTGGCCCAGCTCGTCGCCTACATCGACGTGCAGCCGCTCCAGGTCCGCATCGAGACGATGATCTGCGAAGTCGACATCACCGGCACCGAGGAGTTCGGCATGGAAATCGGCGTGCAAGCGCCGGTCCTGTTCGACCGCTCGATCACGTCCTCGGCGCCGCCGACGGTGCCAGGCGCCGCCCCGACCACCACGGCGGGCTTTTTGTTCAACAACACGGCGCCGCTGGGCAACAACACCAGCATCAGCCCCGGGAAAGTGGGCACCCAAGGCCTGGGTAATCTAGGCGTGGGTCGAATATCGCCCGCGGCTGGCGTAGGAGGTTTCATCTTCTCCGCCTCCAGCGACACATTCAACCTGCTCATCCGGGCCCTGGAGACGCAGAATCGCCTCCAGATCCTGAGCGCACCGCGGGTTACCACTTCGGACAACCAGGCTGCTCGCATCCTGGTCGGCCAGAGCTTCCCGTATGTGTCCAACTCGGTCGTGTCCACCGCCACCACGGGCATTCCGACCGTGACCAACACCGTGCTGTACCGCGACATCGGTATCCAGCTCCAGGTCACGCCCAAGATCAGCCCGGACGGAACGGTCATCATGCGCGTGGTGCCGGAAATCTCCAACGCCACGCAGTCTACTGTAAACATCGGCAACGGCGTCTTTGCCACTGCCTTCAACGTGCAAACCGTTGAAACCACGGTCATTGTCCAGGACGGCGAGACGGTCGCCCTCGGCGGCTTGATTGCCTACAAGGATCTCAAGAATGAAAACAAGATCCCGTGGTTCGGCGATCTGCCCTGGGTCGGAGCGGCCTTCCGCTTCCGCACGCAGACCAAGCAGAAGTCCGAACTGGTCGTGATCTTGACGCCGCACGTCGAGCGTTGCCGGGCCGACCGCACGCTGGACCTGCAAGAGTCGTTCCGGCGCATGCACAGCCTGATGATGTCCGACGTTCAACGTGCCTATGGCACCGGCGACCTGGAAGCCGTGCTGCCGCCGGCCATGTTGAGCCTGCCGGGCGGACCTGGCGGTGCTGGCCACCCGCCAGGCTATGTCCCCGGCACGCAGCAGTACATGCCGGGCTTGCCGCAGGAGACCGGTCCGGCCCCGCGGGTCGATCCGGGCAATCCGGGCGGAGCGACTGGTGCTCAACGCCAGCTCATCATGCCCACGTGGCCGGCGGCGCCCGCCCAGGCGCAACCCACGTTCAGCCAGGCCGGGCCGGCCATGCAACAATACGGTCAAGGCGGCCGTTAACAACAACCAAGCGGGGAGCCGCCGGGATGATCCCGGCGGCTGGCGGTTCGGCGAGGTGGATCCTCGCCGCGCTGCGGACAGAAGCATTCAAACCACGGAAGGACAAGGGGGCTAAGGATGGCCGTTTCACTTTCTCGTGCGCTGATGGGTCGTGTGCGTCTGGGCCTGGGAGCCATGGCGCTGGGCGCCGCGACGATTTCCCTTTCTGGCTGCAAACTGATGGATCCCATGCCCGTGGCGGCGACGCCCGCGGTCGCGGGGGCCGCAGCGCCTACCACGCCCATCCCCGCCGCGGCGCCGCAGGGTCCAGCGGCGGACCTCTATACCTATTGGGAAAAAACCCTGCAAATGGCGCCCGACCCATTGCGGAATTTCCAGATGGCGCCCTGTGTCGTGGGCCGGATGACGCTTCTGGGCACGAAGCACACGCCAGTGATTTGTGACGGCGAGGTGATCGTCAGCCTCTACGATGAGCGGCCGGCGCACGGCGGCAACGCCGTCATGCTCGAGCAATGGCGGATCGACAAGGACAATTTGAGGAAGATGATCGGCATGGATCCCCTGCACATGTGGGGCTACACGCTGGCCTTGCCGACGGCCACCTGCAATCCCAGCATCACGCATGTGCGTCTGGAAGTGCAATTCAAGGCCGCGGAACCCAAGGAAGCCACGCCGCTGTTTGCCGCTGCCAGTTCGGTGCGGCTCGATTACAATGACGTCCTGCAGAAGCAGGGCGCGACCCTGGCGGCCAACTACCGCCAAGGTCAACCGGCCGCTGGCGGCCCCGGCGCTGGAGTGATGCCGACCGCCAATCCCCAGCAATTTGGCCAGCAACCAATGATGGGTCAGCAACAATTTCCGCAGCAGCCCATGATGGGTCAGCAACAGTTTCCGCAGCAGCCCATGATGATGCCGCAGCAAGCTCCACAATCGATGGCGCCCGCCCAGCAATCGATGTTGGCGCCGCGCGTGCCCGCTTCGATGGTGGCGCCTGCTCAACAATCGATGCCGGCGCCTGTCCAACAACCGTTGATGGTGCCTCAGCAACAACCGTTGATGGTGCCTCAGCAACAACCATTGATGGTGCCTCAGCAGCAACCGCTCATGTTGCCGCAGCAGGAGCCGATGCTGGCCCCGGTGCAACAACCGACACTGGCCCCCCAGACGAGCATGGCTCCATCCCTCATGCCGGTGGGGTATCAACAAATGCCGCAAGGTCCGGTGCAACCGCTTAACGCCACCGCCGGCGCGCCGGCCGCCCAGCTGGGCATGCCGGTCAAGCCGGATGTCAGTGGCAGCCAGCTGATGCCGCCGCAACCGCCGCGGCAAAACGTATTCTTCGGCGCCGAAGTGCAGCGCTAAAAAAGCAAAGCCGGAAGCGTGAGCGTCGGTTGCCTGACCATCGCTTACGCTTCCGGCTTTTTTAGGCTGCACTGTTTACTTGGCATTGCCCCACAAACGCACCGTGCCGTCGTCGCCGCCAGTGACCGCCCATCGGCCATCGCCGGAGAAGGCCACCGACCAGACGGGGCCGTTATGGCCCGTCAGCACGCGCAGCATCTTGCCGGTTTCCACGTCCCATACGATGACCTTGCCGTCTTGACCCGCGGACAGCGCCCGGCGGCCATCTGGCGAAACGGCCACGCTCAGGACATAGCCGGTGTGGCCTTTGAAAACTTTCAAGGTCTGGCCGGTGTTAAGATCCCAGAGTCGCAGTGTTTTGTCGGTGCCGGCCGAGAGGGCCCGCTGCTGATCAGGCATGAAGGTGACCGCAAGGACAGTGTCGGTGTGGCCTGTGAGGACTTTGAGAGTTTGGTGTTTGTCCAAGTCCCAGAGGCGGACAGTCCGGTCGAGACTGGCCGAAAGAGCGCGTTTGCCGTCACGGGAAATAGCCACGCCAAACACAAAATGGTCGTGGCCGCTAGCCTGTTGAAGTGCGCTGAATCCGGGCCCGCTCCACTTGATCATGCGGTCGTCGCCGCCGGACAGAATGACTTTGCCATTGGCCGAAAGTGCCACCGCGCGAACGTAATCATCGTGGGAGTATTGGTCTTTGCTGGACGCGCGTACCGTTTTATCGAAGCCGCCAGAGATGATCTGCCTGCCATCAAGCGAGATCGCCACCGCCCACACGGGACCGCTGTGCCCGTCGATACGCTGCAATTGCTTGCCGCTTTTGGTTTCCCAAAGCCGCACGACGCCGTCGGCCCCGCCCGATACGACCTTGCTGCCGTCGCCCGAAATGGCCACGCCAAAAACAGGCCCATTGTGTCCCGTGAAACGCTTCAGCTCCACTGCGATCTCGCCGGCGCGAAGTTCCGGCGGCAATTGCTCGTTGACGGCCAGCATTGCTTTTTCGATTTCCTTGCGGCCCGCTTCCGTGATCGTGGGATCGGCAAAGGCTTGTTGGTACCAATGGTAAGCCCGCAGCAGCACATGGACGGTGGACTTATAGCCCAAAAAGTGGGGTGCTTCCTTGGTCCATTTTTCGCCAATCAGTTTGCAATCGGCCCAGCCTCCTTTGTTGGCCAGATCGAGTCGGGCAATCGCGGCCAGCACTTCGTGGCTGCCCTTGGCCAAGAGCGGCAAGCCTTTGTCCCACTGGCCCCGGACAATGGCGTAATAGTTGCCGACTTCATAATTGGCCTTGGCGTCCTTGGCGTCTTTTTTGAGCGTGTCGACAAAGGGTTTGACCAGGGCATACTCCAACTGCTGCACCTTGACTTCGTCGTTGCGCTTGCGGATCGCCGAGACCAGCGGGACGCTTTTCAGTTTCTTGGCAGCGGTTTCGGCCGCATCGCCGATTGCTACCGCATTGTCGAAATCGTCATTGGCGGCGGCGTCGTCTTGCATGGAACGAGCTGCGTCGATAGTGGCCTGGTAGGCGTCGGGCGGGGCGGTGGCATTGCTGCAGCCAATTAAGGATTGAAGCTTCAACTTGAAAACGTCAGCCGAAGGAATGTCAAAAGTGGCCGCCATCTCATCCAGCGCATGCAGGGCAAGGGTGCTGTCGCCGGCCATCATGGCAAGCAGGGCGGCCTCACCCAACAGGACATATTTTCCGGCGGCATCGTCGTTGGTTTCCTTGGCTTCGTAGAGCAGCGTTTGGGCCAGTTTGACCAGAAGATCGCGGTCTTTGTAGGCTTGGTCAACGTCCTTGCCATACAACTCCTTCACCAAAGCGACTGCTTTTTTGGTGGCTTCGGAATTGGGCACCGGTAACTTCTTTTGTGCCGGCGGGCCAGCAGCGGCAGTCAACAGGACACCAAGTGTCGCAGCGGCGCCAAGCGCCACAACGGCCA
>DASRAT010000079.1:0-2329 GCA_035638015.1 Gemmataceae bacterium
TTCACCGAGGAAGCGCTTCAATTCATCGAGAAAAACAAGGCCGGGCCGTTCTTTCTTTACCTGGCTTACACGATTCCGCATGCCAACAATGAAGCCGGCAAGATCGCGGGCATGGAGGTGCCCAGCGATGAGCCATACACCAAGGAAACTTGGCCGCAGCCGCAGAAGAATCATGCTGCCATGATTACACGCATGGATCGCGACATCGGCCGCATCTTCGAGTTGCTCACCAAGCTGAAGCTGGACGACAATACGATCGTGTTTTTCTCCAGCGACAACGGCCCGCATCAGGAAGGCGGCGGCAATCCGTTTTTCTTTCGCAGTTCCGGGCCGCTGCGCGGGTTCAAGCGCTCGCTGCATGAAGGGGGAGTGCGGGTGCCGATGATCGTGCGCTGGTCCGGCAAGGTGCCGGCGGGCAAGACCAGCGATCAGGTCTGGGCTTTTTGGGACTTTTTGCCGACCGTGATGGAGCTGGCAGGCGGCAAGACGCCCGAGGGGCTGGACGGCATTTCCGTGGTGCCCACATTGTTGGGTCAGGGCAAACAGAAACAGCACGAATATTTGTACTGGGAGTTTCACGAGCAGGGTTTTCAGCAGGCGATGCGCATGGGCGAATGGAAGGCGGTGCGCGACAAGGTAAACGGGCCGTTGGAGCTGTACGATCTGAGCAAGGATTTGGGCGAAGAGAAGAATGTGGCGGCGGCGAATCCGGCGGTTATTCAACAGCTGGAAAAGCTGTTTAAAGGCGCGCGGGTTGATTCGCCGAATTGGCCGATCAAAGGTGGGAAGAAATAATGGCTGTTGCACCGAACTCCAGTCGCTTACGCTCCTGGCTCGCCGGGCCAATCGGTTCGGTAATCCTTATTTTGTTGTCGGCCGCCGTTACTTACGCCGTCGGCGAACACCTGTTACTGGTCCGAATTCCGCATCTTATGCTTGGCAAGTGGGTAGTCGCCGAAGGCAAATACCAGGGTTCCACCGTCGAGTTTCTGCGCGACGGCACCATGATCAGCAATCTGAAAGAGGACGGCGCCACCGTGCGAATTGAAGGCCAGATTCAGGTGGATGGAACTGCTCTCGAGATAACGACCCGGAACAACAATACCGGCAAGCAAGTGACCGATGGTCTCACCATGCTCGAGCTGTCCGCTCACCATTTCGTAACGCAGGATGAACGCGGCGAGATCCTGATCATGACCCGAGCCAAGCAGACCCCAGCACCGTAGGGCCGCCATGAGCACCTGGCGCAAACGCAAGGCTCGGGCCAACGAGAAATTCCTGCAAGACCGGGCCGAGCAGCACATGCAAAGGATCGGCCTAGCGGTTCTCGAAGAACGCTCGTGCGGCGAATGTACCGCTTGTTGCACGACCAACGAAATCATCGCCGGTCTTAACAAGTTGGGCAATGTCCCCTGCAAGCACCTTGCGGGCAACGGCTGCGGCATCCATGACAAACGGCCGATGGAGTGCCGACATTATTATTGCGGTTATCGCCGCGGCATGGTGGAACAGCGGCCGGATCAGTGCGGTTTGGTGGTGACGTTTACACCTAACGCAATTGTCGCGGCGGAGGTTTGGAGAGGCGCGGCCGTGGCCAATAAGGCCATGTTGGAAAATCTGCAAAAGCAACGCGGCCGTGTCACGGTCGATGTGTTCCTCACACCCGGGCAAGCGGTCCAGGCCTATGCTCGCAAGATGTTTCCCAACGTCAGCATGGGAACTGACGATTGGGAAGGATTCACGGCGGGCATGGAGAAGATGTACCAGGCGGTTAGCCAATGGGTAGCATGAAGATCATTGCCTGCATTGCAATCGGCGCACTGCTCGGACTGGTGGCTTTGGCCTTTCGTCTCGATTGGTTCACGCCGGCGCCGCCTTTGGAAAAAGACGCGGAATTGGGTTCGCCACAAGTCAACAGCGCCGGCCCGCCAGGCCCCGCGCCGGACGGCATGGTCTGGATTCCTGGCGGCACCTTCTGGATGGGCAGCGATCAGATTCCCGACGCCCAGCCGCCGCACAAGGTCTACGTCGACGGTTTCTGGATGGACAAGACCGAAGTGACCAACGCCCAGTTTGCGGCGTTTGTCACGGCCACGAGGTATGTCACCACCGCTGAACAAAAACTGCCCGGCGATTCGATGCCTTACTCCTTTGTGTTCACGCCGCCCCAGAAACAAGTGAACCCGCACACGGTAAGTCATTTCACCTGGTGGAAACCAGTCCAGGGGGCGGATTGGCGTCATCCGGAAGGCCCCAAAAGCGATTTGACGGGTCGAGACCAGCATCCTGTTGTGCACGTGTCGTTTGATGATGCGCTGGCATATGCCAA
>DASRAT010000080.1:0-8509 GCA_035638015.1 Gemmataceae bacterium
GTCAGGAAAATCAATTGTCCTGACATAAGACCTGTGACTCTGACCCCTGACCCCTCGCCCCTGACCCCTGAAAATGAAGATCGCAGTTTTCTTACCCAACTGGATCGGCGATGCCGTCATGGCAACGCCCGCACTGCGCGCGCTGCGACAACAATATCCCGACGCTCATTTCACTGCCGTGGTGAAGCCTTACGTCGCCGCCGTCCTGGATGGCTCACCCTGGTTCGACGACACCATCTATCTCGACTCACGCGGCCCGCTGCAACAACGCTGGTGGGCGGTTGCCTGGAGATTATGGCAGCAAAGCACTGATTGGGCCGTGCTCTTTCCCAACTCTTTTCGCTCCGCTTTTGTGCCCTGGCTCGCTGGTTGCCGCCGCATCATCGGCTTCAACCGTTACGCTCGACGCTGGATGCTGACTGACAGTCTCCAGCCGCTCTGGGGCGACGGTGACCTGCAACCCACGCCGATTATCGACGATTACAATCGCCTCGCGGAGCGCGCTGGCTGCCCCTGGCCGGGTCATCGAATGGAGCTGTTTACCACACCGCAAGATGAGGCCGCGGCGGATGAAGTCTGGCAACAAACCGGCCTGGAAAATCATCGTGAAGTCGTCTGTCTGAATCCCGGTGCTGCATTCGGTTCGTCCAAACACTGGCACGCTGAGTCGTTCGCGTCGCTGGCTCAAGAATTGGTGGACCGGCGCGGCAGCGGCATTTTGATTCTGTGCGGCCCGGCTGAACGTCAACTTGCGCGCACTATCGCCGAACTTTCGCGCCGTCCCGGCGTTCACAGCCTGGCCGACCATCCGGTGTCGCTGGGACTCACCAAGGCGTGCATACGGCGTAGCGATTTGCTCATCACCACCGATAGTGGGCCACGGCATTTTGCCACCGCGTTTGATCGACCGGTCGTGACATTGTTCGGTCCCACGCATATCGGCTGGACGGAGACCTATCATCCCTTGGGCATTCACCTGCAAAAAAAGGTTGATTGCGGCCCGTGCCAGCAGCGCGTTTGTTCAACGGATCACCGCTGCATGAAACTGCTGACTCCTGGTGAGGTTTTCGCCGCGGCTCAGCGCTTGCTCGCGCCCAGCCCCAAACGAAAGGCGTCGTGATGGCGTTTGTTGAGATTCACTCTGAGTATCGCGACATGCTCGCTCGCCTGGGATTGGCGAAGGCCGAGGATTTTCTGCATTTGCCGGGCGTTGTGTGCTGTGGGCATCCGGATCGGAATGTGTCGCGCGTCGCGGTGGGAGAGATTCCAGCGTTTCTGAAAAAGGAGCATCGCACGCGCTGGCGCGATCGTTTTGCAAATTCGTTTGCGGGATTCGGTTGGGCGACCAAGTCGACGCGTGAGTTTGCGCTGTTAACAACATTGAAGAACGATGGCATCGGTTGCCCGGCGCCCATTGCTTGCGGGGAGGACAGTCAGGGCCGCGCGTTTTTGCTGGTGCGCGACTTGCAGCAAGGCGTCGAGCTTCGACATTATTTGCAGCGCCTGGACGGCAAAAACCGTGGCACCGTAGCACGTCAGCTCGGCGCGGCCGTCGCGCGATTTCACAAGGCCGGCTACGTACACGGCGATCTTTACGCCAAGCATGTGCTGGTGGATGACAGTCAGGGGCCGGAACAGCTCCAGTTTTGTTTTCTTGATTGGCAGCGCGGGCGCAAAATTGAAAGAGTCGGCATGTCGGCACGCTGGCGCGATCTGGCGACGCTGGATGCGACAATCGCGGAAGATCTTCTGCCGCGTCGAGAGCGCTTTGAAGTGCTGCGTGCCTATTTGGAGTGCGGCGACTTGTCGCCGCTTTTTGGTGGGCGAAATCGCGGCGAACATTCAGTCGCTAAAAAGCGGCGACAAGTCGCCGCACTCCAAAGTGTCGCTTACGAAATTCAGCGCCGCTCCCAGAGGCTTTTGCAGCGGCGGCGGATTCGAGAGATGCGGCAGCCGCCGATGCTAACGGGCAAGCAGAATCTCATCTGGGTAGATGGCGAAGCGCTGCAAGTGACCCGTGAATACCAACGGGAATTGTCCACGTGGAAGCCGCCGGAAAAGGGGACAGGACTCTTTTTTGACACCATGACTCTGCCGGGCAAGCGGATCGGACACCTCGCGTCCAGATTGGCGTACCAGCCGCTGAGATCGTTTTGGTGCTGGCTGCGCCGCAAACCACTGATCGCGCCGGAAGTTGATTCGATGAAAGTGTTGTTCCGCCTGGAGCGCTATGGTGTGGTTACGCCCAAGCTCGTCGCGGTGGGGCAAAAACAGATAAAACCCTGGACGATTCAATCGTTCTTGCTGACCGAGCCGTTGCAAAATGCACTGCCGTTGTCGGAATTTCTTGGGCGAGTTGACACCAGGTCCCGACGCGCTGTGATCCGCAACGCGGCGCGTACCTTGCGGCAAATGCATCAGGCGACATGTTATGTCGAACCGCAAAAACACACTCAAATCGGCGAGTTATTGAGCGTGACATCGCAGGCCGGGGTGGCGCTGTCTACGGTCCACGGGATTGAAAAGAGCCATCATCCCAATCCGGTGCGAGCGCAGCGTGATCTGGCGGCGTTGGTCCAGGCGCTTACCGGGCATTGCAGCCGCAGTGATTTGTTGCGTGGCTTGTTGGCGTACACAGGACAGAAGCGATTGTCGTTTGCCGGCAAGCTTTTCGCGCGGCGTGTGCTGTCGCGTTTGGCGATGTTCCATCGGCAGCGGAGGGTGGCGGCATGATTGGCAGTTTTTGGCAACGTCTGCTGCGTGGAGTCCGCCGCACTCAACAACGGTCCGATTGGCCGGAGTTTGCCGGCGCGGATTGGGCCGACACGATCATGCAGATTGATGTTACCGATGATTTTCACGCCAAGCAGGGCCGCTCGACCGGACGCTGGATTTTGCATGAGGGCAATCGGCAATTGTCGGTTTACTTGAAACGGCATTATCGGTTGCCGCGCCTGCACGGTTTACTGGCGACGTTGTGGCCGCGGAAAGCGTGGTCGCCGGCGCTGCAGGAAGCCAGCCATCTGGAGTGGGCCAAAGAACACGGCTTGCCGGTGCCTGCGGTGGTCGCGGCGGGCGAGACGATTGGGCCGTGGGGTAAGTTGCAGAGTTTTTTGGCGGTGGAAGAGTTGGTTGGCATGCTGCCCCTGCACCTTGCGATTCCGCTGGCGGCGAAGCAACTGGAGCCGCATGACTTTGTGCGCTGGAAACGTGGACTCATTGCGGAAATGGCTCGGCTGGCGCGCGAGCTACATCTGCGCCGCTGCTTCCACAAAGATTTGTACCTTTGCCACTTCTACATTCCCCGTGCCTTGACCGAGATGGAGCCCAAATCCTGGCATGGCCGCATGTCCATGATTGATTTGCATCGGCTGGGGCATCATCCGCTGACGTGGCGGCTGTGGCAGGTCAAGGACCTGGCGGAGCTGTTGTATTCGTCGGAAGTTGTCGGCGTGACGGCCCGCGATCGCATTCAGTTTTGGCGAGAGTATTGTGGGCTGGCGCCGCGGTTGCACGCTTTTTGGTTGCGGCGGTTGGTTTTGCTCAAATGGCGGCGCTATCGGCGGCATAATCAGAAGAAAAAAGTGGGACGGCCTTCCCAGGCCGTCCAAGCGTAAGGACGGCCTAGGAAGGCCGTCCCACAAAACGTGCGCAGTTGCAAGCGGAGAAGTGGTAAATGAAAATCGCATTTTGCTACGACCAGGTCTTTCCCGCCCGCGGCGGTTGTGGCACGTATATCACCGACCTGTCGCGACGGCTGGTGGCGGATCATCACGAGGTGCATCTGTATGCGTGTCGCTGGGATGAGCAGGCGTTGCCGGAAGCGGTGCAGTGTCACGCTTTGCCGATGCCGCGTGGGCCGCGGTTTTGGCGGCCGTGGCGTTTTGCCCGATTGTGCGAGGCGGCGTTGGCGAAGGGCAACCACGATGTGTCGGTTGGATTCGACAAGACGTATGGCCAGGATGTGCTTTATCCCCAGGGTGGGTTGCATGTCGCTTCCGTGGAACACAATCTCAACAAGTATTCGAATTCGTTGATGCGTGGTTTGGTCCGCGCTATCAAATCTTTGGACCTGGCCCATTTGTCGTACATGCGTCTTGAGAAAAAGCAGTATCTGGGGTTGCGACCGCCCTTGATCGTTGTCAACAGCCACATGGTTCGGCAGCATTTCGAGCATTATTATGGTGTACCGCCGGAGAACCTGCACGTCATTCGCAGCTCTATCGATCCGGGTCGATTTCCGGAACAGGATCGGCTCAAACGCCGCATTGAATGGCGCGATCAATGGGGCATCGGCCCGGAAGAAACGGTCGCGCTGTTCGTGGCGATCAACTATCGGCTGAAGGGAATTGAGCCGCTATTGTACGCTGTTCGCGCATTGGTACAGCGGCCGGAGTATCCGCATTTGAAAAACCCGTTTCGCCTGGTGATTGCCGGCAATCCCGATTATCGGCGCTGGGAGGCGATGGCCCGGAAGCTGGGCATTGCGGAGCGGGTGCGTTTTGTCGGATTGTGCACGGAGATGAAGAACGCTTATTTCGCATCGGATTTTTTGGTGCATCCGACGTTTTATGATCCTTGCTCGTTGGTGGTCCTGGAGGGGTTGGCGTGTTCGCTGCCGATCATTACGTCGCGGGCCAATGGGGCAAGCGAGCTGCTGCATCCGCTGCAGGAAGGGTACGTGGTGGACGATCCGCACGACTATCAGCGGCTGGCGTGGTGTTTGTGGCAGTTAATGGATCCCGAGCGACGAAGCGCGTGCAGCCAGGCGGCGCGGAAGACTGCCCAGCAATGGACGTTTGAGCAACATTATCGGCAGCTATTGCGGGTGTTTACGGAGGCGGCAGCGAGAAAGAGGGCGGCGTAGCCTTCGTGGCATAGGCGGCTCGCCTGTTAAACAAAAAAAAGGCGAGCCGCCTGTGCTACGTCAAAACTCCAATGGATCCGGCCAGCTGCCATTCACCACCAGCACCTTGCCGTCGCCAATGCGGCCCGTGCGAGCGGTGCGGACAATGGTGTCTGCCACAGTATCGGCCCTATCGTCGCTGACCCAAACCGTAATTTCCACTTTCGGCAAAAACGCCAAGCCATATTCGCTGCCGGCGTAGCGGTCGAGGTAGCCTTTTTGCCGGCTAAAGCCCTTGGCTTCGCGGACGACGCAGGCGGTCACATTCAAATCGGCAATGGCGCGTAATACGGCTTCGGTGCGGAACGGACGAACGACGATGGTGATTTGCTTCATGTCCGTCGTCAGTTATCAATTGTCTGTTGTCAGTTGTCCGAGATTCGCTGACAACTGAGAACTGACAACTATTTATTAGGATACGGCGTTTCCCAGAAAAACTTGCCCTTGGCGTCGGTTTCCGGGCTGATCGGCAAGGCGGGCGTAGTCTCGATGGTGACATCGCCTTGCACACGGCACTGGCATGCCAGCCGCGATTCTTGTTCGTGGCCGATCACCGACAGCATGCGCCAGAGGGTGAATTTCTCCATCACGCCCTTGGGGCTGAGATTTTCGGCGCCTTTTTTGACGACGACCTTGCAGGTGCCGCAGTGGCCGTTGCCGAAGCAATTCAGGTAGCGGTTCATGCCGTCGTAGACGGGGACGCCGGCCTTCATCGCCTCGTCGCGGAGGTTGGCGCCCTGGGGCACTTCGATTTCCAGTTTTGCGTTGACGAACGTCACCTTGGGCATCGGACGGAGTCCTTGTAGGATAGCGAATAACCGCTGCGACGAGCTGCCGGGCTTGTCCCGGCGGTTTACGGCGGGGATAAACCCCGCCGCTCGTTAGTTCATTAGCATGATTGTAGAAAACTCCCGCTCGCTAGCAACCGTTTCATGACGATGATCCGTCTGGCCCACCTTAGCGACATCCACATTACCGCTCCTAAGCTGGAATGGACGCTGCGCGATTGGTTCAACAAGCGTCATGCCGCCTGGATGAATTTTCGCTGGCTGGGCCGCGGCAAGCGTTTCAGTCGGGCCGACGAAGTGCTGACGCGGCTCATGGAAGAGATCGCTGAACAGCGGCCGGATCGCATTATCTTTTCGGGGGATGCCACGGCGTTGGGGTTTGAGTCGGAAATCCGCCGGGCCGCAGAGTTGTTGCGAGTCGGCGATGCGAGCTTGCCTCCGGGATTGGCGGTGCCGGGGAATCACGACTATTGCACCATTCCCGCGGAGGCGTCCGGGCTTTTCGAGCGTTATTTTTCGCCGTGGCTGATGGGCGAGCGGGTTGACGGCAAGATGTATCCGTTCGCGCAGCGCGTCGGCCATGTGTGGTTGGTTGCGGTCAACAGCTGCACGGGCAATTTCTGGCCCTGGGACGCCAGCGGCGCTGTCGGATACTGGCAGCGCGAGCGGCTGCGCAAATTGTTGGCACAGCTGGAAGCGGGGCCACGCATTTTGGTAACGCACTACCCCATCTGCTATCCCAGCGGCGACCGCGAAAGCCGCGTTCATGGCCTGCGCGACCTGGACGAACTGGTGGAAGTGGCCGACGAGGGTGGCATCAGTTTGTGGATCCACGGACATCGGCACAAGGCGTATGAATTTCAGGAGCCGTTCTTGGCGCCATTTCCGGTGATCTGCATCGGCAGTGCCACGCAAACCAGGTTTTGGACCTACGGCAATTACACCATTGACGGCCTGCAACTTCACGCACAGCTGCGAACATTTGATCCGGATGCAGGTAGATTCAAGGATGGAGCGGAATTTGACATTAATCTGCGCACTTAACTCGCATCGCAATCGGGATTGTGCTTTCCGGGGCGGCAGCTACCGGAAAAGCAACTCTCCCAAGCAAATCACGGCAGCAATGATCAGCGGCCCCCCGACCACGATGTACAGAATGATCGGAACACCAGCTGGCGGGTCTCCCTCGCCTGAACCTGGACTGGGCGGCCAATATGGATCACTCATGCGAGGACTCCTCATTTACTTAGGCGGATGATGCTGAGCAGCGCACGGTTTCCCCGCCAAATCCTGGGAATCCAGTCCTTCCAGGCCATCGGATTTCGTCTCACCTGGCTTCCGCATTAAGCGATTGAGTTCGTCCTGCTTGTCCTCGTCCTCGGGGACGGCGTCAAATGTGAAAGAACGCCGTGGTGGCTTGGCAGCATTGGGGGGCGTATTCACGGAGTCCTCCTCTCCAATTAGGATACTTCGAGCCTCTGATCAATCATCCATTGTCCATCATACCACAACTCGACAAAGTAAACTCCATTCGCGGGGAAGGAACATTCGAACAATCGGATTACGATGATGGTCGTCTCAAGGTCATTCTCAAATTGGACAGGAATTGTTCGAAAAAACAAACGCCTCCCGGAATCAGCTCGCATCAGGGCGAGTTGAATGGCGCCCATGGAACCGTGCTCGGCAATTTCGATGTAAACCCAGAAAGTCTTCTTCACGGGAAATGCCGCACCAGCTGGAATTCTTGACAAACCCGCGCCCTGGAGATCTTTTTGGTTTGATTCCTCGGGGGAGTCCGTTATTAGGTTACAAAGCACAAAGGCCTTGATGATTGGTTGATTCATGTCGGACACCACGCATAAACAATTGTTAGGGTGACCACTCGGTGTAGAGGCTGTGCGTTCGTCGCGGCTATTCAATCGAAGTTAGTGATCATCATCTGCTTGTCCGGCGGGCCAGTGGACCAAATCTTTGGCTTTTCTACACTCGGTGAAACGCTTGCCGGTTCGTAGTTGTAAGGATTCCCCCAGGGATCCACAAGGACAGTCTTGTCGTTCAGAATTGGTGGGGAATTGTCCTCGGGATCGGGTTCCGCGAGAATTTCGAGAAGTTGAGGCCAATATAAACCCTTGTGGCGATCACGGTATGTGATTACAGCCTGATCCAGCGTTTTGATATCGAGTTTGGCGCGGTTGATTTTCGCTTTTTCTTCCCTCTGGACTTCGATAATGCCTAGCAAAAACACTCCAATGGGCAACCCGACCAAAATGAGGCCTACGAGTGTCAGAATGACCCAGGTCTTTTTGTTGGTTTTCACAAGGATTCCTCCTCACATGGCAGGTGAGTGCTTGTTGCAGATGTCTAACGCGCATTCTCTTCCGAGCTATACGGCCGCAGCCATTGAATGATCTCGATGCGATTGCCGTCCGGATCGTTGATGAAAAACCGATCCGCTCCCGGAATCAGCGTGGTCTCGCTAATCTTGATGCCGTGGTCACGGAAGTGTTGCCGGGCCGCGCTGGCGTCGTCCACCCTCAGCGCAAAGTGGCGGGGACTGATCGAATCGGCCTGGTCCTTCAGCAGAAGATGAAGCGTATGGTTGCCCAGCTCGAACCACAGCACAATGAAGTCGAACGTTCGCGGGCGATTGATCTCTTTCAATCCCAGCAGATCGCGGTAGAATCGACGTAACCGTTCACCTCAAATAACGTGAAACTGGCGCAGCTGCGGAGGCAGCGATTTCTTAGTATGGTGGCATGGATGCGCCAGAATGTCCAGGATGTATTCGGTTGACCGAGGAAGTGCGGCAACTGCG
>DASRAT010000081.1:0-8911 GCA_035638015.1 Gemmataceae bacterium
GAGTTGACGGCGAAGGTCAGGTGATACAGCGCAATTGTGGAGATGAAGAATCCCCAAACCAGGACCTGCCATCCCGACGTGCCAAGATCTGGAGCCCAATCCGCCAGTCCAGCGCCGAGGCCATATAAGGCCGTGGCGAACAGGAGCGGAACGACAAATTCGTAGCGGTCCAGAAAGCGCAGCTCAGGATACTTGACCAAATCCCTGACGAGCCGCTCATCCGTCTTGACGTGCTCACGGGTCATGAACCACGCCATATGGCTCCAGAAAAAACCGTAATGAACCGGGGAGTGGGGGTCGCGATCGGTATCGGCGTCGCGGTGATGTGATCGATGGTGCGCCGCCCACCACAGTGGTCCTCGCTGCGCTGCAGCGCTGCCCAGCACGGCGCCAAAGAATTGAAACCCACGCGAAGTCTTGAATGCGCGATGCGAGAAATAGCGGTGGTAGAAGCCTGTCAGTCCAAAGACGCGCAAAAACAGAGTGAATGCGGCGATTCCCACGGCCGTCCAACTCCAGCCGACCCAGAGCACGCCCAAGCAGGCCACGTGCAGTACCAGAAAAGGCAGGCAACGTAGCCACTCAATGCGCGGAGCGGCTAATGCCCTCGTGTCAGAATCGCTCATACTGTCCCCATGCGTCAAATTGGACTTTCGCCTGTAAATACATCACGCAGACGTTGCTGAGAGAAGTGCATCGCGCAACTTTCCCAGTGCCAATTTCTGCACCTGGCGGACACGTTCCTTCGACAACCCCAGGTCACGCCCAACTTCCTCCAACGTCTCGGTGTTCGATGCTTCGCCGTTCATTTGGAAACGCCGGCTGAGGACGAGTTTTTCGCGTGAAGTCAGGAGCGTGTCGCCGTCTCGGAAGTATTCACCAAGGCGAGCGAGCCGCGTGCCGGACGGCTGGTCGCGTTGGATATAGCAAGGCTCTGCGGAGCGCAACGCCTCCAAGGGCAGTGACCGGCACAGTCGGTCGGCAGCCTGGCGCTGCGAATGCCGAGACAGGGCGCGTATCAGGCAGGTGAAAGCGTAGGTGCTGAAGCGAATGCCCAACCACGGATTGAACGATGCCACCGCCTTGATCAGCACAATCTGGCACTCGCCCGCCATGTCGTCGGCGAACGGTGACCCGAAACTCCACTTTTGCACGGCCCGGTAAGTCAGCTTCCTGTTGCCGAGCACAATGCGGTCGCGATGCTCGAGGTAGGTCCGGCGCCAGCCGGTAGCATCTCGCGGCGTCGCCGCCCTGGAAGCCCGCCAGCCAGCGTAGTGCATGCGTTGAGCCAGGTCGCGCGTCACATCATCGGGCATGAAGCCGAGCGACTTGTCGAAATCGGCGGCTGCGCCGCCATACTCGGTCTCGGCGTCAGGATTTTCAAAGCATTCGTGGAAAATGAAGTGCAGCCCCTGGGCCCTGGCTGACTTGACTTCTGGAGGCTTGCTGAGCAAAGCATTCATCGCACTGACCTGTCTTCCTTGTATCGGGAAGCCCAAGGGCTGCCGCCGATCAACTTATTATTCGTTCAATTCGTTCAAATTATTCTAGACAGGTCATGAGAAGAAGTCAACATATTTTGGTCGATTTGATCGTTTTAATTGCGACGACCGCAACTGGCATCTGCAGGCTTGCCCGGCACGTCAAGACCTTCGGCGCTGCGGGACAAGGACTTATGGTGCAATTCCTTATGTATACGAAAAACTTTCTGGCCTTCATGGGCGAGAGTTGATTTGGAAGGGAGAGCCTCTCATTGCCAGCTGCGGGGATCAATTCGGGTCATGCGACTGGCAATTCGACAGGTGTCGTCTAATAATTATAAGAACGATTTGACTCTTTACGTTGAGCAGTGATGACTGATGCGGCATTCTACAGTCCGGCTGAGGTGTCCCAGGCCTTGGGTGTGAGCACCTCGACCATTAAACGATGGGTCGATGACGGGGTGTTGCCGGCCCACAAAACCGCCGGCGGACACCGAAAACTGCTGCGCGCTGACGTGCTTCGCTTGGTGCGCGAAAGGAACTTCCCGCAACTTGACCTGACCCGACTCGATCTTCCCGCAATGCGCGAAGACGCGGACACGGCAATGTTGTCGCGGCGCCTGCTCGAGGGCTTGCACGAGGGCGACATGGCCGTGACCCGCGCCGTTATTCATGGCGCCTTCGCGGCCGGCATACCGCTGGAGACGCTCGCTGACGACGTGATTGCGCCTGCTATGCACCGCTTGGGAGATGACTGGGCGGCAGGTCGAATCGACGTGATGCATGAGCACCGCGGGACGCTGACATGTGTGGCGGCGCTGCATGAATTGAAGCCGGCGCTGGAGGCAAGCGCCCACGAGAGCCGCCCTATGGCAATCGGCGGCAACCCGGAGGGCGATCACAGCCTCCTGGCCAGCCTGCTCATTCAGATGGTTCTTTTTGATGCCGGTTGGGATGCTGTCAATCTTGGACCGAACACTCCACTTGCATCGTTCCGCATGGCCCTCGGCGAATTGAAACCCCGCCTGGTGTGGCTGTCCGCGAGTCATCTGCCCGACGCGCAATGCTTTCTCGACGAATACCGCGAGTTTTACCAGGAAGCAGAAGGTGCCGGCGTGTTAGTGGCGATTGGCGGCTTAGCCTTTCAGAACTCCCTGCGGGCGATGATGCCTTACACTTTCTATGGCGACTCCCTGGCCCACCTGGCCGCTTTTGCCCGGACGCTGCACCCGAGGCCACGACTGCCCAAGCGTGGGCGGCCTGCCAGGCAAATGCCCTAACGAATGGTGTTGCTTAAACCTATCAATGTGTTGGCGGCCGGCCCCGGCGCGGCGGTTTCGGCAGTGGATGAAGTGTCCGCGCGAAGGCCGCCAAATGGCTCAGACCGTCTCCATATGTCGTGTAGGGAATTTTGGACCGGATGGCTTCCAGCATGCCTCGTCCCCCAATCGCAATCGCGACGCCCGCCTTTTCGGCCTGTCGGTAAAGCTCACGATAACCGCGAACGAACTCTTCCACGGGGACCGAATGCGAGACCGAGAGCCACAACAACCGCGGACGCAGGTCGTCAATGGCTTTCAAGAAGCTCTTGAAAGGCGTATGCGCACCGAGGTTAACGGCGTCCCAGCCGGCGTCCAGAAGCACCATCTGGGCAAGGAGCGAGGGAAGCGCGGAGTGATCGTGCTCCGCGGCGCCGCCGACCGCGCGGGGACGATCTTTGCCGGCCCTCTCTTCAAGGACAGCCTTGAGTTCGTACAGGGCTGCCGCACACAGTTGAGTGGCCCGGTGCTCTTCCATCACGTCGATGCGGCCAATTTCCCATTGCTTGCCGACACGGTCCATCGCCGGCGCGATCGCTTGATCGGCAAGATCTTCAATCGCAACGCCACGCCGATAACTACCGTGGATCAGCGTTCGCACGCCGTCCCGGTCGCCGGCGAGCAGCGCTTGACCAAGTTGATCCGCAAGGTCCGGCAGTTGCAAAACCCGATCACCGCGGCGAGGCTGCATCAGTAGCGATAGGTCGGCATGCGGCAGGTTCCCTTGCCGGGCCAAGTCCAATACGTCCGCCAACAATAATTTGCGGTGGCCGCCAGCGGTTTTATGGGCCGCCAAGATGCCGTCATCCACCCAGCGCTTGACAGTGCTGACGCTTACGCCGAGCGCTTTTGCCACTTGCGTGGTGCTCACGTGTGTCGTAGTCGCGCCGAGACTGATTTCAGGGGCCTTTGCATCCAGAGCCATCGCCATGTCCTTCCAGGTGCCGACCATGCTCAAGGTTAAAATGTACCAAATGAGCGTTTCCGATGCAAATACAGCTACCACGAAATCGCGACGCAGCCCGCAAACCAACGGACTGCCATTATTCTTTTGGAAATCTCCTTGACGTCGCCGGAAGCCTGTCTATGATAATGTGAGCGATTTGACCGTTTTAAGTCAGACTGCAATCAGCCGGAGAAAAACTTGGAGTCGGCGGCGTTTGGCGTTCCACGAGGGCGTATCCTCGTCGCAGAAATGTCTGCCGGCTCTAATTATGAGGTGTTACCGATGAGTTGGAAAAAATTCGGCGCGGCAACGGGTTTCCTGGCACTGGTGCTTGGCATGAGCGCCGGCACCGGTTCTGTGACGGCACAGGCCCCTGGTGAGAAAGACATCGTCGATACGGCCATCGCGGCCGGGAGCTTCAAGACCCTGGTCACCGCGGTCCAGGCGGCCGATTTGGTGGAGACGCTCAAGGGCAAGGGACCGTTCACGGTCTTTGCGCCCACGGATGAGGCATTCGCCAAGATCCCTTCGGCGAAGCTCGAGGCGCTACTGAAGGACAAGACGGCGCTCACAAGCGTTCTGACCTATCACGTCGTGCCTGGCAAAGTCATGGCGGCAGATGTGGTAAAGCTGAGCACTGCCAAGACCGTGCAGGGCAAGTCGATTAACATCGTGGCCAAGGACGGTAAGGTCATGATCAATGGGGCCAACGTGGTAAGGACTGACATCGTCTGCGGCAACGGCGTGATCCACGTGATCGACGCGGTGATTTTGCCACCCGAGTAGTTAAACGAACTTGGGAACTGGCCGTGGGGCGCCCCGCGGTGCTCCTAACCCCACGGCGGTTCCCTCCTTCAGTTTTCAGCGCCTTCGGCGCAAACAATTTGTTTTTTTTTGCAAGGGGATTGAATCATGCTTGTGGTGACGCGGCGCGTGGGTGAGCAGGTCGTTATCGGCGACGTGATTCGAGTGAGAATTGTTGCCGTACACAACGGCCGCGTCAAAGTGGGGATCATGGCTCCCCAACAGATGACGGTCCATCGTCAAGAAGTTTATCAACGGCTCAAGGATTTCAACGACTGCCCGGCAGGTGCGGAGCATGACCAAAACACCCCGAGGTCGGAATAGAGACGTTGCCTCAGGAATCGCTGTGAGGCGCACAGGCAGGCTGTGGTCCCTAAGCCCATTTGCTTCAGTGGTGCCCAAATCACTGGCGAATGTGGGTTTACCAGCACTTTCTCCCCTTTTGCTACGAAAGGTCCGACAATGAATGCCCACCCATTTCTGATTGGAAGTTCTATCATGGTGTTCTTCATCATTCACGACGCAGCGGGCCAGACCTCACCTGTTGGACGTCCCAGCTCTGGTGACCGCAAGGCGGCATGTGATCTGATCGAAGCCACGCTGCAAAAACCCAACGACGAAAAGCATGCGGCCGGGCAGCTCAACCAGTATCAGAAAACCAGTGAGCATGTCCTCAAGCTCTGCCCCAACAACATTGTTGTCACCCAGGTTTTGAAAGAAGCCATGGCCAAGGCAACAAAGGCAAAAAGCGATCGCCAGGCCGCCAAGGTATTGGCCCTTGCCCTTCGCGATGCGCAGGAGACGCTCGCATTCAAGCCTTTCATCGAAGCCGCGTTGCCCGAGGGATTCCCGGAGCCAACCCCGGTTGGTGAAATCCAACTCAAGCATTATCCGACCTACCGGATGGCGCGTACGCAGATGGCTGGAGCTGAAACAGGGGCGTTCTGGATCCTGTTCACCCACATCAAGAAGAAAGACATCTCCATGACGGCGCCCGTTGAGATGACCTACAGCGCCACCGGCAAAGACGAGCTCCAAGGGCAATCCATGGGCTTCCTCTACAGCAGTACCAAGCAAGGTGAGGCAGGTAAGGATGAACAGGTTGAGGTTGTTGACATTCCGGCCATGATGGCTGCGAGTTTTGGCATCCGCGGCGACGTTACCAAGGCCAGGCTGGCGGAAGCGAAGGCACATCTCGACGTCTGGTTGAAACAACACGCTGACGAGTTCGAAGCCAGTGGTCCACTTCGAGTGATGGGCTATAACAGCCCGTTCGTCGCCGCCAGCCGGCGCTATGCGGAAGTGCAGATCCCTGTTGGCCGAATCACAAAACCCCGTTGATCAGGGAAGAACGTGAATCAACCTCTTGTACTGCTCACCGGAGCCACCGGCTATGTTGGCGGTCGACTTCTGAAAAAGCTGGAGTCGCTTGGCGTTGCCACGCGCTGCCTGGCCCGGCGCCCCGAGCACCTGCGAGACAGAATCGGACCAGGTGTGGAAGTCGTGGCCGGCGACGTGATGGACAACCAATCCCTGGCGGCGGCATGTGCTGGAGTCCACACGGCGTATTACCTCGTGCACTCGATGGGATCGGCCGGTTCCTTTGAGGATCAGGATCGGCTGGGCGCCCAGAACTTTGCTCAGGCTGCTCGCACGACGGGCGTGCAGCGAATTGTCTACCTGGGCGGCCTGGGCGATGAGCAAGAGTCTCTGTCGCCGCACTTGCGGAGCCGGCACGAGGTCGGCGACATTCTGCGGGCCAGCGGCGTCCCGGTCATTGAGTTTCGCGCCTCCATCGTCCTGGGATCGGGCAGCCTTTCTTTTGAGTTGATTCGCTCGCTGGTCGAGCGACTTCCGGTGATGATCATGCCGCGCTGGGTTCGCGTACCGGCCCAACCGATTGCCATCAACGATGTCCTGAGTTATCTGATCGCCGCCCGCGACTTGCCGCTATCCGGCAGCCGCACCTATGAGATCGGCGGAGCGGAAAAGGTTACCTACGCGGACCTGATGAAAGAGTACGCCAGGCAACGTGGCCTGAAGCGGTGGCTTATCCCCGTGCCCGTTTTGACGCCGTATCTGTCAAGCCTGTGGTTGGGGCTGGTCACGCCCGTGTTCGCTCGTATCGGCCGGAAACTTATTGAGAGTATTCGTCATCCGACCGTCGTCCGGGATGCGGCTGCACTGACTGAATTCGCCATTCAACCGGTTGGCGTGCGACAGGCGATTGCCGACGCACTTCGCAACGAGGACCAGGAACTGGGCCAAACGCGCTGGTCGGATGCCTTGTCTTCCTCAGGAGCGGAGAAGAGCTGGTTCGGCGTCCAGTTTGGTCCCCGGCTGGTTGATTCTCGGACCTTGACCGTGGAAGCTTCCGCTGCGGAAGCCTTCGCCCCGGTTCAACGGATTGGCGGCAAAAAAGGCTGGTATTGTGCGAACTCGCTCTGGCGTCTGCGAGGGATGCTCGACTTGCTGGTCGGCGGCGTGGGACTGCGCCGGGGCCGCCGCGACCCGGATGGCCTCCGCATAGGCGACACCGTGGATTGCTGGCGCGTCGAGGCCCTGGACCCGAATCGCCTGCTGCGCCTCACCGCGGAAATGAAGGTGCCAGGCCGAGCGTGGCTTGAGTTTGAAGTTACCGAATGGGAAGGCAAATCCACCATCCGTCAAACCGCGATCTTCGATCCAGTTGGGCTGCTGGGTCGCGCGTACTGGTATATTGTCTATCCGCTTCACCAGTATGTGTTTGTCGGAATGCTTCGAGGCATCGCTCATGACGTTGGGAGGCCAGCAATGGCAGCCGGTCGATCGACCCGGAAGGGTTCCTTGTCACAGTGGCTTGTCCTGGCAGTGTTCCTGGTCATCTGCCTGGCCACAGCGGGTCTTGGGGCCGCATGGACCAATCTCTCCGTTGGAGATTGGTACGCGGCGATAAAGAAACCTTCTTGGAACCCTCCCAACTGGATATTCGGCCCAGTTTGGACGGCGTTATACATCGGAATGGCCGTCGCCGCCTGGCTCGTCTGGCGAAAGAACGGGCTGGCTGGCGCATGGTTGCCGCTGCTTCTTTTCGGCGTGCAGTTGGTTCTCAATGCGGCTTGGTCGGCCCTTTTCTTTGGCATGCGCAGTCCCGGCATTGCCTTCGCCGACATCGTTCTGCTCTGGCTCGCGATTGTCGCGACAATCGGAGCCTTTGGGCGGGTATCCCCTCTAGCGGCGACATTGCTGGTTCCGTACCTGGCCTGGGTATCCTTCGCGACGGTCCTCAACTGGTCCATTTGGAGGATGAATCCGTGACCGGCGACATGAAGCTTGAGCATTTTGTGTTCCGTTCACTTATGCCGGCATCGGCGGATTCCGTCTTCGCCTGGCACTGCCGGCCGGGCGCGTTTGAACGGCTGTCCCCGCCCTGGGAAGCGGTGAAGGTGTTTGAACGTACGGGCGGCGTGCAAGATGGGGGACGGGTCGTTCTGGCCTTGCGCGCCGGGGGACTCCGGCGTCGCTGGACAGCCGAACATTGCGACTACGAACAAGGCCGGCAGTTCTGCGATGTCCAGACCGAAGGCCCGTTTGCTCATTGGCGCCACTGCCACCGTATGGTACCCGACGGTCCGGACAGGTGTTACCTGGAAGACGACATCGAGTATGCCCTTCCATTCGGATGTTTGGGCGCGTTGCTCGGCGGCGCGCTCGTTCGCCGGAAGTTGGAGCGGATGTTTCGCTATCGACATCGAATCACCGCGGGTGACCTGTGCTTCCATCAGAGATGCTTGCGAGGACAGCCCATGAAGATTGCCATCACCGGATCGAGTGGTCTGGTCGGGTCGGCTCTGGTTCCCTTTCTCACCACGGGAGGACATCACGTCACGAGGATCGCCCGAACCAGCACAAACGAGGGAGATGCCGCCTGGAATCCAGTTACAGGACAGATCGAGGCTGGCCGCGTGGAAGGACTCGATGCGGTCATCCATCTTGCCGGCGAGAACATCGCCGCCCGGCGCTGGAACGCCGAGCAGAAGGCACGCATTCGCGCCAGCCGCGTCCAGGGCACAAAGCTCCTCTGCGAAACGTTGGCGAAGCTGCAGCGGCCTCCGCAGGTGCTCATCAGCGCCTCGGCGATCGGTTACTACGGTGACCAGGGCGATCGAGAGTTGACCGAAGAGAGCCCCTCCGGCAGCGGGTTTCTGCCCGAGGTCTGTCGGGAGTGGGAAGCGGTAACGGAAGCCGCAAAGAAAGCCGGCATCCGGGTCGTCCAATTACGCTTCGGCGTCATTCTCAGCCCAGGCGGCGGCGCCCTGGCCAAAATGCTCACGCCGTTCCGACTCGGTTTGGGCGGACGGATTGGTAACGGCCGACAGTGG
>DASRAT010000082.1:0-4845 GCA_035638015.1 Gemmataceae bacterium
CGATTCTTTGGGCAGTCGCGGCCACGTGCTTGATCGCTTCAAGCAATTACGTGCTCAACGAAATCCTCGACGCCCCAACTGACCGGAGTCACCCCAAAAAACGCCATCGCCCCATTCCGTCGGGGCAGGTGAAATTGGCCATTGCCTATGCCGAATGGGTTTTGTTGGGCATTGTCGGTTTGGTCATGGCCGCCGCTCTCAATGGACCATTCTTCCTTTCCGCCCTGGCATTGCTGGTGATGGGCATTGTTTACAACGTGCCTCCGGTTCGCTCCAAGGATCTCCCCTATGTGGATGTGCTTTCCGAATCGGTCAACAATCCCCTGCGCTTGTTGCTTGGTTGGTTCGCCGTCGCGCCCCATCAGTTTCCACCGGTGTCGCTGCTGATTGCCTACTGGATGATTGGGGCCTTTTTCATGGCCACGAAACGCTTCTCCGAGTATCGCTCGCTGGCCGATCCGCAAACTGCCGCGGCGTACCGCAAATCGTTTGGCCATTACAATGAACAAAACCTGCTTATCAGCATGTTCTTCTACACGACCTGTTTCGCCTTGTTCCTCGGCGTGTTTATCATCCGCTATCACCTGGAATTGATTCTAATCGTCCCCTTGGTCGGTGGGTTCGTTAGTTATTATTTGTCCGTTGCTTTCAAAGCGGAAAGTGCCGCTCAAAAACCCGAAAAGCTTTACCGCGAGCGTGGGTTGATGGCGTATCTCATTGTCTGTGTGCTGGCTTTTGTGATTTTGATGTTCGTCCGCATCCCCGTCCTTTACGAATGGTTCAACGTCGTGCCTGCCGCGGCGCCACCCCTATGGCATTTTTGAACGAAGCACCTGGCTTTCCCAGGCGTTTGGACGCCCCCACGGGGGCAATTGAGAGTGCTGCCAGTCTTCCCCAAGTCGGCGGCGCCATCAAAGTGCCGCTGCTGGCTCTGTTGCTGGCAGGTGCAGCGGTGCGCCTGTGCTTGTGGTTTTGGTTTCAGCACCTCCCCATTGAGATCGTCGATGAGCAGGATTACAACAGTCTCGCCAAAAACCTGGTCGAACACGGAGAGTTTTCATACTTCCCTGGAACGCTGACCTCCATTCGGCCGCCGCTGTACCCATTGCTAGTGGCGGGAGTCTACACTCTGTTTGGGCTGGAGAACTTCCAAGCCGTCAGGCTCATCCAGGCAGTAATGAGCCTGCTCAACGTAGTTGTCCTGTATGGCCTGGGAAAGGAAATTGCCTCTCGGCGAACCGCACTTTGGTTGGCGGGATTGTTCTGTTTTTATCCCTCCTTTCTTGGGTTCAACAATTTACTGCTGACAGAGACGCTTTTCACGCTGTTGTTGTGTACCTTTTGTTATTTGATCATTCTGGCTTGCAAGCGCCAGGCCATGCGTTATTTGCTGGTGGCCGGTGTAGTCCTGGGCCTGGCCACATTGACGCGCAGCATTCTGTGGATGTTTCCGCCGGTGCTGGCGTTGTTCTTGCTTATCTGCTGGCAGGGTTCTTGGCCCCGCCGTTTCGTGGCGGTATTGGCTGTGGTTTTGCCATTTGCCTTAACCATGACGCCCTGGGCCTGGCGAAACACAGTGCTCCATAAGACTTTCGTGCCCGTGGACACCATGGGTGGCCTGAATTTCATGACGGGCAACTATCGGCACACGCCGTTTTATCGGTCGTGGGATGCGATTGGCATCGTCGGAGAGAATTCTTGGTATGCCGAGGTCTTCGCCGCCTATCCGCCCTCCGAGTACGACACGCCAGGAAAAATCGACAAGCTGGCGCTCAAGCAAGGGTTGTTGTTCGTCCGCGACAACCCCTTGTTGACCTTGCAACGCGACATTATCAAATTCTTCGACTTCTGGGGCCTGGAACGGGAGCTTGTGGCCGGCGCTGGCAGAGGGATTTTCGGGCCGTTGTCAGGCTTGGTTGTGGTCCTTTTGGCGGTCCTCATTATGGGCAGCTATGTGGCGGCCTTGTTTGTGGGCATCTTTGGGTTGTTCCTCGTTCCCCTGGGCGACCGGCGGACGCAGTATTTCTTGGTGTTGTTGGTGGTCTACATTTGTGGCCTGCACAGCCTGGTGTTTGCCCATTCGCGGTATCATTTGCCCGTGATGCCATTGGTGCTGGTATTTACCGCGACCGCCTTGACTACCCGCCCCACGATTTGGTGGCAATGGCGGCGCGGCGCATTTTGGCTTGCCGCGGGCCTTTGCATCTTGATGGTATGCGGCTGGATATGGGGATTGGCAGCCGGGGACATGGAAAAGTTCCGGCAATCGATCCTGGCAATGATTTAAACCTCCTTTCAAAAGAGCGCTATGCCCGCGGTTTTTGGCCTGGCTGACAACAATACCAGCGTGAATGTGAGTGACGCGCTGCGCGCCATGGCCGGCTGCATGCGGCACCACCCGTCATATAGGCAGGAATGCCATGTCGACTCAGACGGGACATTCGGTGTAGGACGCCTTAGCTTGGAGTCTTCAAAGTGCGGCAATTGGATTGGCGACACCTTGGCGGCAGTTGTCGATGGCGAGATCTACAACGCTGAGGAGCAGCGCCAGGCCCTTCGCGCTGGCGACCATGCCATCCAGGGCGAATCTCTCGCCGAAATGCTCGCTATTGGTTTCGCCGCCTCCGGCATGGCCTTCTTCCGCAACCTCAACGGCAAGTTCAGCGCTGCAATCTTCGACCGCCAACACCAGTGTTTGATCCTGGCCAACGACCGTTTCGGCATGCGGCCCCTCTACTATGTCCACTTGTCCGGCCGGCTGCTCTTTGCTTCCGAAATCAAGGCCCTGCTCACCGATCCGCAAGTGTCGCGCCAGCAAAACCTTCGCGGCATTGCCCAGTTTTTCACCTTTGGACAGCTCTTTGCGGAAGACACGCTCCTGCAAGACGTGCACCTACTTGCTGCCGCTGGCTGTTTGACTTACGACTTGCGTCAAGATCGCCTGAAGGTGGAGCGCTATTGGCAGCTAGCTGCCAATCCCGTTTCAAACGGCGCCAGCCTTGATCGCATTGACGAGGCGTTTGGCAAGGCCGTCGAGCGCAGCACCAAAGGCGTGGCCAACCTCGGCATGTCCCTTTCCGGCGGGCTCGACTCGCGAACGATCCTTGCCGCCATGGACGATGCCCAGCCGATGACCACGGTCAGCATCGGCATGGAAGGCAGCGCCGATCACCGGCTCGCCGCGGAAATGGCCCGCTTGTCAGGTCGCCAGCATCATCAATGTCTTTTGGGCGCCGGCTTCCTGGAGCGCTTTGAAGAGCACCTTCGGCACATGGTGCGGCTCACTGACGGCCATTACCTGTCGCAGTGCATCGTCATGCCCACGCTGCCGGTCTACCGTGACCTTGGCATCCAGGTGCTTTTGCGCGGACACGCCGGCGAGCTGATGCACATGCAGAAGGCTTACAACTTCTCTTTGGACGCCGAGGCGTTGGCTCTGCGTGATGAAGCCGGTTTAGAGAATTGGCTGTTCCGCCATTTGCAATCTTATTTGCTGGATGGCACCGAAGGGCGATTGTTCGCGGAGCCGTATCGGCAACACATTGATGTGCTGGCCCGCGAATCGCTTCGAGCCTGTTTGACTGAATCCCAGGGCATGCAGCCGTTATTGCACCGCATATCGCACCTGTTTCTCAGTCAGCGGCTGCGCCGCGAAACCGCCATGTCGTTGGTCAAATTCGGCTCCCTGGTGGAGACGCGACTGCCCTATCTGGATAACGAATTGGTCGATGCGCTGTTCGCCGCGCCTCCCGAGATGAAGCTGGATGAGACGATTCAAGCCCACATCTTGCGGCGGCGCCGGCCGTCTTTCCTGAAGGTGATGAACGTCAACACCGGAACGAGCGTGGATGCCGGCCGCTTGGGCCATTTCTTTGGCAAGGTGCGCCACAAAATCCTCGCCAAGCTGGGTGTGCGCGGCTATCAGCCGTATGAGCGCCTTGGATTATGGCTGCGACGCGAGCTGCGGCCCTTGGTGGGCCAGTTGCTGTTGAGCGATCGCTTCCTGGCCCGGGGCGTTTTTGAGCCAGCCACCGTCAAACACGTGGTGGAAAGTCACTGGAATGGCGCCAATTTCACGTTCTTGATCATGGCACTTATGACTTTTGAAGTTGGCCAACAGGAGTTTTTGGAGGACAGGGGAAAGGCGGGCAATCTTTTCCAGAAATCCGGGCAGTATTGTCCTGCTCCCCAGCCGACGATCTAAGCAACGACCATTGGGTGTGGAACAACTTCGCTCTTTGGTTTACCTTGAATGGGAGCAGATTGGTTGGCTTGAGCATATGGCAGTGTCGAATTTCATCCACCCCCTGGCGTTGTTTGAATCCGACTCCGTCGGCGCGGGCACGCGCATCTGGGCCTTTGCCCACGTCATGAAAGGCGCCAAAGTCGGCACAGACTGTAACATCGGTGAAGCGGTTTTTGTCGAGTCCGGCGCCATCGTGGGCAACCGCGTGACCTTGAAAAACCAGGTCATGGTCTGGGACGGCGTAGTGATTGAAGATGACGTATTCATCGGCCCCGGCGTCGTGTTCACCAACGACAAGGTCCCGCGCAGTCCGCGCATGGCCGAGGTCGCTGAGCGTTACCGCAAAGCGGAGAATTGGCGGCTGACCACGGTGGTACGGCAAGGGGCTTCCGTGGGTGCGGCGGCGGTGGTGTTGCCTGGCTTGACGATTGGCAAGTTTGCCATGATCGGCGCGGCGGCTGTGGTCACGCGCGATGTGCCGGCTCACATGCTGGTGCTTGGCAATCCCGCCAGGCCGGCCGGTTGGGTGTGCAAATGCGGTGGACGGTTGAATGCGGAGTTGGCTTGCCCTCACTGCAATTCATCGTATTCTTTGAGCA
>DASRAT010000083.1:0-8140 GCA_035638015.1 Gemmataceae bacterium
GGATCGAGGTTGTTCATCAACATGCGCAATGCGGCTTCTTGGCTCCAGCCCTTGCAGACCATGTCGGGACCGCGCGGAGCGCGCAGCACGCGCCGCGTTTGATTCGGGTCGCTGTCCGAAACTTGGGGTATGGTCATGACATTTCTCTTGAGTCTATTTTAGCTGTTAAGCCCGCCGCTGTTTAACGGTTGGTCCGCTGTGACACCAAGTAATTATCTTACAGGAGTCGATCATGGACCTCATCATGGTGTGGACCTATTTGGCGTATCTGCTGTTGAGCTTGGGTCTGACGGTGTTCGTCGCCCGCACGTTGCACAAAAACGGCCGCATTTTCCTGGTGGACACTTTCAAGGGCAACGAGCAGATGGCCGACTCGGTGAATCACTTGCTCGTGGTAGGATTTTATCTGATTAACATCGGGTTTGTCAGCCTGGCGCTCAAATATGGTCCCCCGGCGCATTCGGTGCAGGAGAGCGTCGAATACCTGAGCTGGAAGGTCGGCATCGTGGCCTTGGTCCTGGGGGTCATGCACTTCATCAACCTGATAGCATTCACGGCCACACGCAAGCGAGCCATCACGCCGGTGGCGCCGAAAAATCACTGGGAGCACATTCCCGAAGTGAAGGCAGTGGAGTTTGCCCGCCGTTGAGTCGGTCCCATATCATAGCGGGCATGAACGCTCAAATTGACATCAGCGGTGAAGGTTTCACCATCGATCATGCCGAAAACATCTTGTCGGGCCGCGTGGAGCAAATGCAATTGCTGCCCGCGGCCCGCAAGCGTATCGAGAAAGCCCGGCGTTGCCTGGAAAGCCTGATGGCTGGCGGCGGCGCGATCTACGGTGTCAACACCGGCTTCGGCAAGCTCTCCAACAAACGCATCAACGACGACGAAGTGCTGGCCTTGCAGGAGAATTTGCTGCGCAGCCACGCCGTGGGTATGGGGGCTTTGCTCAGCATTGGCGAAAGTCGTCTGGCACTGGCCCTTCGCATTCAGGCGTTGGCAAAGGGCCATTCCGGCGTCACGACCGAGTTAGTGGACATGCTGCTTGCCATGTTCAATCGTGGCGTGGTGCCGGCGATTCCCGAGCAAGGCAGCGTCGGCGCCAGCGGCGATCTTGCCCCGCTCGCTCATATGGCGTTGGTGGTCATGGGCGAGGGTCACGCCTTTGTGGTCAAGCCTGGGCATCAGGAACGAACTCGGCCCAAACCGTTCAGCGGCCGGGCCGCCCTTGAGCGCGTCCATTTGAAACCCTATCGCGTCCAGGCCAAGGAGGGGCTATCGCTCATCAATGGCACCCAAGTCAGCACCGCGCTCTTGGCCGAAGCGGTGGTGCGAGCGCGGCATCTGTCGAAAATCGCGGACATTGCCGGTGCTATGACGATTGAAGCGACCAAAAGCTCGCAGAAACCGTTCGATCCACGCATTCATCAAATCCGCCCGCATGCCGGCCAGATCGCCTGTGCCGCCAATCTGCGGCGACTTTTGGCCGACAGCGACATCATGGCTTCCCATGCTGATTGCGACAAGGTGCAGGACGCCTATAGCATGCGTTGCATGCCGCAGGTTCATGGCAGCATGCGCAGCGCTCTGGGCCTTGCCAAACAAATCGCCGAGTGCGAAATGAACGCGGCGACCGACAATCCGCTTGTATTTCCCGATACCAATGAAATCATCTCAGGCGGCAATTTTCATGGCCAGCCCGTGGCTTTGGCGTCTGATACGTTGGCCGCGGCTGTCACCAACCTGGCGAGCATCAGTGAACGGCGCGTCGAAAATTTGGTTAATCCCGACCTCAGCGGCTTACCGGGATTTCTCACCCCGCATCCAGGTTTGAACTCGGGCATGATGCTGGTGCAAGTGCTGGCCGCAGCGCTGGTATCGGAAAGTAAAACCCTTTCATTTCCGGCTGGCGTTGATTCGATTCCGACCTCCGCCAATCGCGAGGATCATGTGCCGATGAGCACGGCCGCGGCACGAAAATGCCGGGCGGTAGTCGCCAATGCGACACGCGTTTTTGCGTGCGAGCTGCTGTGCGGGGCGCAAGGCCTGGAGTTTCACAAACCGCTGCGGCCTGCGCGCGGCGTTGAGGCAGCGTATTTGCACGTCCGTGAACAGGTGCGGCCCTTGGGGCGTGATCGCACATTGCACAGAGATCTGGATGCCGTGGAGCGGTTGATCCGCGATGGAAGTTTGCTGGCAGCCGTGGAAAAAGTGTGCGGGGCTTTGGAATAGTCGTTAACATGGACATGCTTTGAGCCGCCGGTTCCGGCGGGGATAAACCCCGCCGCTCGTCCAACCTTGCTTGCAAAGGAAGCCGCGAATGAACGACTTTCCCATCGCCGCCGGCACCGTGCCGGACCAGCTGCGTGAATGGCTTAGGCACGGTGTCCAAACCGGCGCTTCTGATTTGCATTTGATCGCCAGTTATCCGCCGGTTCTCCGGGTGCATGGCGATTTGATGCAAATGTCCGAACCGCCGCTGGAGGCGGAAGAACTATCCTCGCTTTTGAGTTCGCTGTGTCGCCCCGACGCCCTCACGCGGCTAAACAGCCAGAAAAGCGTGGACTTCTCCTTCGGTCTGGTGCTGAAGGGCCGCATTAGCAGATTCCGCGCGAATCTGTTTTACAGCGGCCGTCAGATTGGCGCTTGCTTCCGGGTGATACCATCCGACATCCCAACTCTGGAATGGGCAGGCTTTCCTCAACCCCTGGCCAAGAAGCTAGCATTCTCCCCCGATGGTTTGGTGATTGTCTGCGGCGCAACCGGCTCCGGCAAGACGACGACATTGGCGATGATCGTCAACATGGTCAACCAGGCGGGCGGCTACCGCATCATCACCGTGGAAGAGCCGGTGGAGTATGTGTATCCGCGGAAGTCCAGTTCGGTGCTGACGCAGCGGGAAGTGGGCGGCGATGTTCTGAACTTCGCTGATGGCCTCAAGTATGGGCTGCGGCAAGACCCTGATCTGATCCTGGTGGGCGAAGTCCGCGACCGCGAAACGGCTCAGATGGCACTTAGCGCGGCGGAAACGGGCCACTTGGTGCTGACCACGCTGCACACCCGCGACAGCAAGGGGGCGATCACGCGCTTTTCCGATTTGTTTCCGCAGGATGCCCAGCGTGATATTCGCGCCCAGCTGGCAATGAGCTTGCGGGCCATCGTCACTCAGCGTTTGTTGCCCGACATCGAAAAGGGCGAGAAACGGCATCTGGCGTTGGAGGTGCTGTGGAACATTTATCCTGTGGCCAGCGCAATTCGCACCGGCAAACTGGAGAGTATTGATAATTATCTCGTCACCAATCGCGACGACGGCATGCTGAGCTTTGATGAATCGGTGACTCGCTTGCTGCGCGACGGAAAAATTACGCGCGAAGTGGCGGAACAAAATGTGCGGGATGTGTCGATGTTGAATCGATGAAATTGCCGCTTGCGGCTTGGCAGCGTGTGCTAAACCGCAAGCGGCAAATCGTTAATTCCGCTCGATCTTCGCCGACTTGCGCTGCTCGGCGATGATGTACTGGTAGATCTCCTGGGCGTAGATCTCCTTCACTTCGTTCTTGAGAGCTTCAAAATTCGACGGCTGGCCCTGAGTGCGATCGGTCACCTTGATGATGTGGTAGCCGAAATCGGTGGGCACGATGCCGCTGGTATCGCCAACTTTCATCGAGAATGCTGCCTTGGCGAATGGCTCCAGCACGGCGAACTTGTAGGGAAACAAACCGATGTCGCCGCCGTTGTCCTTGCTGGGGCAATCCGAGTATTTCTTGGCCGCGTCCTGGAACGTAATCTTGCCGGCCTTGATCTCCGCCTCAATCGCCAAAATGCGATTGTAAACCACCTGGCGGTCGGCCTGGGCGGCGTTGGGGGCCACCTTGAGCAAAACGTGACTGGCCCGCACCAAAACTTTGTCAAAAAAGACCTTGTTGGTGTCGTAGTATTGCTTGACGACCTGGTCGGTCAAGCGCGGCGAAATGAAGTTTTTCCACTGCAACCGGGCGGCGATGTCGGCTTTCAGCTGGATATCAGTCTGGCCCGTCTCCTTGAGCAGGTCAGGCAAGCTCTTTTTTTGGACGGCCAGCGAGGCCGCCAACTCTTGCATTTCTTTTTCAATCTCCTGGGCCGTGGGGACCGGGGCGTTAGCGCGCAAGTATTGGCGCATCAGCAGGTCTTCAATCAAGAGGTTCAGGCAATTCTCCTGAATCTCCTTTTTTTGCGGCTCGCTCAGCGGCGTCGTGGAGGGCGGCGTACTGATCTTGATGACCGCCTCCAGCTCGGAATGGGGAATCGCTTCACCGTTGACGACAGCTGCCGGCTTTTGGGCGGGGGCTTGAGCGCTAACGCCGACGGCCAGGATCAGAGCGCCGGCCACGCTCGTCAGAATTCGCGGGAACACCTTCATCTTCTCCTCCAATCGCGGGAAATGGGGCACGACCGTCATGGCGCGTAGGTTATAACGGCCAAGGGCCTTTTGGGGGAGAGCAACTTTTTGCGGTTGGCAAAGTGGGCAAACCGTGTCGATTGCGACGTTGGGGTGACAGGGCGATTCTTCCGAAATGGCGCGTTTTTTCCTTTGCTCTTTGGCCTTCCGCCACTTACCATCAACGCCAGACTCCTAATCTCTCCCCAATGTCAGGAGCGTCACTATGGACTTCAAACGCGGGACGATGTCGCGCCGCGGATTTATCCAACGGTCGTTGACCGGGTTGGCAGCGGTTGGCATTCCCACTTGGTTCGGCAACGAGCTCGTGGCCAGTGCGGAGCAAGCTCAGCCAGCTCAACCCGTGGCGCCGAACGACGCCATCGTCATGGGCCATATCGGCTGCGGCAACCCCGTCAATGGCCGTGGCCGCCACATCGGCAATGAGGCCAGAAAAGTCAACGGCGTGCAATATGTCGCCTGCTGCGATGTAGACCGCACCCACCGCGAATCGTGGGCTCAATACATTGCTCCTGGTCGCCAAATTGCCCAGTTCAACGATTTCCGTGAACTGCTGGCCCGGCGTGACATTCAAGCGGTGACCATCGCCACGGTGGACCATTGGCATGCTCTGGTCGCCATAGCCGCGATGAAAGCCGGTAAAGATGTCTATTGTGAAAAGCCGCTCACACTGACCATCGAAGAGGGCAAAGCCCTAGTGCGCGTGGCCCGCGAAACCAATCGGCGGTTGCAAGTGGGCAGCCAACAACGTACCGAGTTCGCTGGCCGCTTCCGGTTGGCTTGCGACTTGGTCCGCAACGGCCGCATTGGCCGTATTACGAGGATTGACTGCCGCATTGGCGATAATCCCGTGGGTGGGCCGTTTCAAGTCTCAGCTGTGCCCGCCGGTTTGGACTGGGACTTCTGGCTGGGGCCGACGCCTCGCGTCGATTATGTCCGCCAAAAATGTCACTACGACTTCCGCTGGTGGTACGACTATTCGGGCGGCAAAATGACCGATTGGGGCGCCCATCACCTCGATACGGCGCAGTGTGCGTTGAACATGGATGCTAGCGGTCCCGTCGAAGTGGAGGGGAGCGGCGATGCTCCTGATGGCCGGCCGTTGACCTACAATTGCCATCCGCAATTCACGGCGACCTACCGTTATGCCAATGGCACCATCGTGACGGCCACGAGCCGGGGCGAGAATGGTTTGCACTTCACGGGTGAAGACGGCAAATGGCTGTTTGTCAGCCGCAATGCTCTGCGAGCCAGCGATGCTGCGCTGATCAATGAGCCGTTGCCTGCCAGTGCCACCCGTTTGCCGGTGCATTTGAACCACATGCAGAATTTCATCGATTGCGTTCGCAGCCGGCAGCAACCGATTTGCAACCAAGACGTTGGCCATCGCTCAACGACGGTGTGCCACATCGGCACCATCGCGATTCGCAGTGGGCAGCGGCTGCGCTGGAACCCGCAGACCGAACGATTTGACGGCACCGATGCATTCAACAACCAGTGGCTCGGCCGCCCGATGCGGGCGCCGTGGCGGCTGGATGCCTGACGCGCCGCAACGCAGCGCGTTGGCTGATACCTATTACTCTTTCCAATTAGTTAGGAGCGTCACCATGGAACTCAATCGCGGATCAATGTCGCGGCGTGGATTCATTCAAAGATCGATAGCCGGCATGGCGGCCACGGGCATTCCGCTATGGTCTGCCCGGGAGGTCGTCGCCGACTACGAGGAGGAGCAGGCGCAACAACAGCCGGCGGCGGCCAACGACACCATCGTCATGGGTCACATCGGTTGCGGCAATCCTATGAACGGCCGTGGTCGTGACATCGGCAACGCCGCGGCCCGCGTTCCCGGCGTCCAGTATGTGGCCTGCGCCGACGTCAATCGCACCAATCGCCAATCTTGGGCCAATATTGCTGCCATCCGCGGCAACCGCACCATCGCGATGTTCGAAGACTTCCGTGAATTGCTGGCGCGGCGTGACATTAACGCCGTCACCATTGCCACCGTGGACCACTGGCATGCCTTGGCCGCCATCGCCGCCATGCGCGCGGGCAAAGATGTTTACTGCGAAAAGCCATTGTCCTTGACCATCGAGGAAGGCAAGGCGATGGTCCGCGTGGCTCGCCAGACCAACCGGCGGTTGCAAGTCGGCAGTCAGCAACGCATCGAATTCGGTGGTCGGTTCCGCACCGCTGTCGAGCTGGTTCGCAATGGCCGCATTGGCAACCTTCGGACCATCGAGTGCCGCATCGATGGCAATCCACGCCAGGGACCATTTCCCGTCACCAATCCGCCGGATGGGTTGAACTGGGATTTCTGGAAAGGCCCGACTCCGGACGTGCAATATGTCGTGCGCAAGTGCGATTACGAATTCCGCTGGTGGTATGAATACTCCGGCGGCAAGATGACCGACTGGGGCGCTCATCACCTCGACATCGCACAGTGGGCGCTAAACGCTGACGACACCGGACCGGTCACAGTCGAGCGCATCAGCGCCACCACGCCGTGGAACCCCGATCCTTTGTCCTACAATTGCCATCCGGCCTTCCGGGTTCGTTTCACCTACGCCAATGGCGTGACCGTGGATTCGACCAGCGAAGGCCGCAATGGCATCACCTTCACTGGTGAAAATGGCCGCTCCATTACCGTGAGCCGGGATGCTCTAACGGCGAGCCATCCGGAAATCATCAACGAGCCAATGCCGGCGAACGCCATTCGCTTGCCGCGGCACACCAGCCACATGCAGAATTTCATCAACTGTGTCCGCAGCCGCCAGCAGCCGATGACCAACGTTGAAATCGGCCATCGCTCGGTGACGGTTTGCCACCTGGGCAACATCGCGGTCCGCAGTGGGCAGCGGTTCACGTGGGATCCGGTTAACGAACGCATCACGAGCAACGAGGCGATGAACACGCAATGGGTTGGCCGACCGATGCGGGCGCCGTGGCGGTTGGATGCATAGTGAAACATGCGCACCGCTTGGACCAATTTGACCGATCAGCAACTCCTCGCCCAGTGCGAGGTGGACACCTATCGGGCCAGTGGTCCAGGCGGGCAGAAGCGCAACAAAACTAGCTCGGCGGTGCGCATCCGCCATCCACCGAGCGGTTTGATGGTGATCGCGGAGGAAAGCCGCTCGCAGCATCAAAACCGCGCCAAGGCGCTGGAGCGTTTGCGGCAGGCGTTTTTCCTCTGGATTCGCGAAGACATTGCGCAATCGGATTTGAGGCTCGACGCGCTTGAAGTCAGGGAAGGTTACCGCGCTGCCCGGGACAAGCACGGTCGGCTTGACCTTGGCAAGCGTGATGTCCGTTTTTGGCCGGCCGTGGGTGTGGTGCTCGATGTCTTGCAAGCCCACGAGGCGCGCGTGAGCGAAGCGGCCAAGACATTAGGTGTTTCCACGGCCAACCTGCTGACTTTTTTGCAAACCTCGCCTAAGGTGTGGGAGCAAGCCAATATTCTGCGAGCGCGGTTCGGTCACAAACCGCTCCGCGACTCCTGATGCAACGGATTATGTCGCAACCGCACGGCTTCTCCTGGATCGAACAACCGCTATTGGCCGCGCTTGGCCGTCCCGATTCGCTGGAGGAGTTGCAATGGCTCCGCCAGCAGGGTCTGGAGGTGCTGGTCTCGTTGACCGAGGACCCGCCGCGACGAATGTGGATCAATGAAGCTGGTTTGATGCTGGTGCACGTGCCGGT
>DASRAT010000084.1:0-4585 GCA_035638015.1 Gemmataceae bacterium
GGTGGGAATGACCACGAGTTTGGCGTTAGCGCCGCCGGCACGTTTTACGAAATCGTCACGCACATCGGCGGGCGTGGTGCCGCCGCCGACCATGACCAGCGTGCCATTGATGTCCTCCAGCGGCTCCATTGGAACGGCCGCCGCCGAAGGTCTAGCGACCAGGCCAGAAGCCAAAACGGCGACAAAAACCGTTGAGAAGAACATGGAACGCAACATGGCAGCATCTCCAAGCCTGGCGAAGAATGAGCTTTGGCGTCACAGTGATAATTTGTATGAAGCACGAAACGAAAAACCACGAGCCTTCGACCTGCAAGGTCGAAGGCTCGTGGTTCAAAACAAAAGGCAGACGAAGACATCATCACAGCTATTGATTAGCCGCGATTAGCCACCCTTCTTGCCCTTGGCCTTGGGTTCGCCAGTCGTGACGACCATGGTGACCTTCTTGGTGGTGTCATCAATGGTGATTTGGCAGAACGGGCCACCCTTGTCGGCGTCGATCTTGGTGAACGCTGCATTCTTGATGCCGCCTTCGAGAGCGTCGCCTTTTTTCCACTCGCCCTTGCCAAAGCCACCACCCTTGGCGCCACCCTTCTTGGCAGCTCCGCCCTTCTTGCCGGCCGGATCAGCGGGCGTGACAACGAACTCGCCCTTGAAAACCTTGACGTCTGACGTGAGCTCAGCCTTTTCTTCCTCGGCCGGCGCACCCTTCTTGCCGCCGCCGCCACCGACTTTTTTGTAAAAGACGGTGTTGCCTTCAACCTTGGTGACAGTGCAGTTGATCTCTTCGGCCATGACAAAGCCGACCAAGCCCAACACGCAAATCGCCGCACAAGCAAACTTCTTCATGGGGGATGCTCCTATGTGCTTCCCAATACGCAACACGAAAAACACAAAGCGTGGCCCGTTGCCATGCTCTGGGTGTTGTTCACAAAAACAATCACGAACACGAACACGCTGTATGTTCAGCTGTGCTTAGCCGCCCTTCTTGCCCTTGGCTTTGGGTTCGCCGGTCGTTACGATCATGGTGACCTTTTTGGAAGTGTCATCAATGGTGATTTGGCAGAACGGCCCGCCCTTGGCTTCGTCGATCTTGGTGAAAGCAGCGTTCTTCACTCCGCCTTCGAGGGCGTCGCCCTTTTTCCACTCGCCCTTGCCGCCGCCGCCTTTTTTCTTGGCGGCGGGATCGACAGGCGTTGGGGTGAAGGTGCCCTTAAAAACCTTGGCGTCCGAGGTCAGTTCGGCCTTTTCTTCCATACCGCCGCCCTTGCCGCCACCGGCCTTTTTGTAATAGACGGTGTTGCCTTCAATCTTGGTGACGGTGCAGTTAATGTCTTCGGCCATCACAAAGCCGACCAAGCCCAACACGCAAATCGCCGCAAACGCGAACTTCTTCATGGGGATGCTCCTATAAGTGCTTCCCTACTCGCAACACGAAAAACGCAAAGCATGGCACACTGCCAGGCTTTGGGTGTTGTTCCAAAACGGCAAAACTCAAAGCCATACCGGCTCTACCGCGTAAACAAAACTAACTGGCCGTTTTCCGGCGCGGCCACATCGCTGATCCGTGGCCCTGTTACACGGGTCGCGGTGTGACGAAGCGTGGTTAATCGTTCTAACAACGGATTAACCACGGCCAGGATTGTTCAACCGAAATTACTCGATGCCACCCTTCTTGCCAAAGGTGATGGTGACGATCTTGGTGATCTTGCCAGCATCATTGGTGGTGATCTGAGCGAACACGCCCTTCTTGTCGTCGATCTTGGTGAAGACTTCGTTCTTCAGGCCGCCCTCGAGCGCGTCGCCTTCTTTCACAGCAATGCCGCCAGCGCCCTTCTTGGCACCTGGGTCGGCCTTCTTGCCAGCGCCGCCACCCTTCTTGCCACCAGCGCCGCCGAAGTCGAACTCGCCCTTGAGGACCTTGACGTCCGAGGTAACGTCGGCTTTCTCTTCCTTGGGTTGCTCGGCGGGATCGGCCTTGCCACCCTTCTTGCCGCCGCCGCCGAAGCCGCCACCCTTCTTGAAGGTCACGGTGTTGCCTTCCACCTTCATGATTTGAGCGGTGAACTCATCGGCCGTCACAAAGCCCACCAGGGCCAGCACGGCAACAGACGCAAACACAAACTTCTTCATGGGGATGCTCCTAAATGCTCCCGTGTACAACACGAAAACCGAAGCCGTGGCCCCAATGCCAGGTTTCGGGTGTTGAGTTGAGTGAACCTTCCTTGCGACACCAAGAACACAAAGCGGACGACTTCGTTGTCTTTGCGTTCTCGGTGTGATTTCTTGCAACAACTGTGGGCGAATAAGGGGCGATGCGAGGTCAAGGGCGTTGCACCAACAAATCACGGAGGAGGCGCGACAGCGCGAATCTCAACGATCTTGCCCGCGTCGTTGGTGATGATCTTGGATTGAATGCCCTTGCTGTCGGGATCAATTTTGGTGAACAGGTCGTTCTTCAAACCGCCCGGCAGTGGATCGCCGGCCTTGATTTCCGTGGTGCCGCCCGCTCCGCCCTTCTTGGCGGCGCCTTTTTTGGCGGCGCCTTTTTTGGCAGCGCCTTTTTTGGCAGGGGCGGGGTCGGGTATGAATTCAGCTTCGCCCTTGAGGATCTTGACGTCAGAGGTCACATCGGCCTTGTCCTCCGTCGCCGGCGCTCCTTTTTTGCCGCCTGCTTTTTTGTAGTAGACCGTGTTGCCGTCGACCTTGGTGATATTAGCGTTGAACTCATCTGCCACCACAAAGCCGACCAAGGCAAGCACGCCAAACGCCGCGAACATGAATTTCTTCATCGGGATGCTCCTGTACGCTCCCTGGGACAACACGTCCTCTCAGCGCCGTGGCCCTGTACCAGGTGCTGGGTGTTGTTCAAAACTGCAATGTCACAAACCCGCCGGCAGCGGCGTGCTTGAGGGGGCGATGTTATTCGTAACAGCCAAGCAATACGGGGCTTGGCGAAGAAGCAGCACGCGCACCGTGTGCTTAGTCGTGGGGACTCTCCTCCATCGCCCCAAGGCGAGAGACTACCACGAACCGCCGTAGCACCCTGCCACGGACGCGGTCTGGATCGGATTAATCATGTCCTGCGGCGAGCCGACAGTAGAACACGTCGGCGATATTCCGTTTCGCCACGGTAGACATATGAAATCCGGAAGTGACCGGCTAGCTAAATGAAACCGCGCGGACCAGAATAAGTTCCGCTTACTTTGAATAATCTTGAGTGGATTGCGCGAAGTAATTTATTAGGAAAAGATGAGAAACAAACGTGAAACACAACTGCGGATCAACGGGTGCAGCCCGCAGCGCAAGCAAGGACATGCCTTGCTTGCGCTGCGGGCTTGCAATTGCCACAGGAGCTAAGAAACCGCCGTGCCAGCCATGGCTGGCAGCCGCGTTTGGCCGAGCAGAATTTGCAACGATTCCTCATAGCGCTCGACATGGCTTTGCATCAGACTGCTAGCCAGGCGGCGCATTTGCGGATGCCGACCGCAATCGCTCGTTGGGGCCGCTTCGGCGATGAATTCCTCCACATCCTGTTCGAAACGAGCTTGGAGTCGTCCGAGAATTTCGCGGACACGAACCCAGCGCCTGGTTTCCGTGCCGAGGACATCGGCCAAACGGCGCGTACGCATCCACAGTGTGGAAGGATCTCCGGAGTAGGCAATCGGCAGTTCGCCATCCAAAAACAGCGGGAAATGCACGCTGATGCAAGGAGGCCCCAATGCGATCCACACAATCACTGGCAAGGTCGCGGTTGACGGCAGCTGGGCCACCGTGCTCGCGGCAGTTGCCGGAATGGCGCCGTGGACCGCATGCTGACAAAGGGGCGTGATGAGGGAAGGGCCGTCCAAAGGATCAGCCTCGAAATGGGTGCCGTCGTAATGGTCGGCCAGCAACTGGCGGATAAATGGAGCATCGAGATGTCCGTTTTGCTGCTCCAACAGCAGTGTCGCGCGGCCCCAGCGCCGTAGCGCCGAGGCTTTGCCCACGGGCGCTTCGCTCAGTGCACCGATGAAATCGAGCTTGCTGCCGTCTTCCGCCCACCAACCCTCGGCAATGGCCCGCCCGGCCAGGCCGGGAGCAAGCCGATACCAGTCTTGTCGAATGACCGCCACATCGCTGACGGCCCGGACTTCATGGATTTCCTGAGCCGCCCAGGCATTGTCGGCCGCTTCGACGGCGAACGCCTCATGGGAGTCCGCCAGCAAAAAGACATGGTCGGCGGCATCTTCCTCGGGATTTCCTGGGAAATTGCCCTGGCCGTGGCGCACGATGAGGTCGGTCAGCACATCCAAAGCCTGCGCGGCGCTGTGGGCACGTTCCAGGACAAGTCGCACAAGCTCAGGCCCAAGAAGCCCGGGTTTCGAGCATTTGACGCGGCTATTCCAATTGGAACAGCCGACTGCCAGACCATGCTCGTTGACGCCGTGCAGGTAGCCCCAGGCGCCGCGCGCCTGTGCGGCCAAGACGCTGCACGTCTGGCGGACCTGCGGCAACTGCAGAAATTGGGTTCGCACTGATTCGCCAGCGGCGAAAGTGTGGCCGGGCTGAAGACGAACGGCAAGCGACTCGCCGATCCGCAAGTGGG
>DASRAT010000085.1:0-6074 GCA_035638015.1 Gemmataceae bacterium
CACTGCTCATCTGGTACGCAATGATCCCGGTCGCCGATACCGACCCCGCAGCGCTGGTGGCCATTGCGGGCAAAGCGGAGATTCCGCTGACGCGCAAATTCATGGCTCGCCGGCTCGCTGAGGACATTGACAAGTACAACGTGGCAGTTAGCAATTTGCTGGAGCTGACAATGGCCAAGCCCGAAGCCTATCAGCAGGACATCCTTGACGGACTTGCTCTGGGGCTAAAAGGCATGCGTAAAGCCAAGATGCCGCCGGCGTGGGACGCACTGGCGAAAAAGCTGGCCACATCGCCCAATACCGCTTTGCGCAATCGCGTCCGCGAACTTGGCGTCATCCTGGGCGACCCCGTCGCCCTTGAAGCGTCACGCAAGGTCGCGCTAGATCCCAAGGCCGACCTGGTTGCCCGCAAGGCCGCGCTCGAAGCCCTCATCGACATCCGCCCCGATGATTTGCGTCAGCTTTGTGAAGCCCTGCTCGGTGAGCGGTTCCTCAACGCCGTCGCCGCCCGCGGCCTGGCGAGCTTTGACGATCCCGCCATCGGGCCCGTGCTGGTAAAGGCTTATCCCAAATTCGACGCCGCCGATCGCCCGCAACTTATCGCCGTCCTGGTGTCGCGTCCTGCTTACGCCAAGGTTCTGCTCGATTCGGTGGCCGACAAGACCATCCCTCGCGCGGACATCTCCGCCTTCGACGCACGGCAGATTAGGAGCTTCAACGACGAAGGCCTCAACAAAAAACTCGCGCTGGTCTGGGGTGAAGTGCGCGACTCGCCCGCCGACAAAAAGGCGCTGATCGCGAAGTGGAAGGCGGAGTTGACATCCAAGGAATTGGCCAAGGCAGACAAGAGCAATGGCCGGGCGCTGTTCAACAAGACTTGCGCCACTTGCCACACATTACATGGCGAGGGCGCTGCAGTTGGCCCCGACCTGACCGGCGGCGGCCGCCAAAACCTCGATTTCCTGCTCGGCAAGGTCCTCGATCCCAGCGCCGCCGTCTCCGCCGATTTCCGCATGTCGGTCCTTAGCCTCAAAGACGGCCGTGTGCTCAACGGCATCGTCACCGCCAAAACTGAGCGCACGCTGACGCTCAAGACAACGACCGATGCCGTGACACTCGAGCTGGGCGACATTGAAAGCACTCGGGAATCGTTGCTGTCGCTCATGCCGGACGGCATGTTGGAAGGGTTAACTACGAGCCAGGTCCGCGACCTGATCGCTTATTTGATGAACGCGAACCAGGTGGCGTTGCCGGATGGCAAGGGATCGTCCAAGTGAAGAACGCTGGCCCTTAAGACTTGCTGGACTCAATGGACGTCCACCCCTTCCTTTGTAGCGCCGGCGATTGCTTTTTAGGGCACATGCGGTAGAGTACTAGGTACCGGCCCCGCGCCGGGTGCAGGCATTGACGACGTGCCCCACTCATCTGTCTGCATCGGCTGCCGGCGCCGCTGGGAGCGGAGCCATGATGCACGTTAAGCAAACAAAGCAGGCTGGGTCCATCCTCAACCGTTCGCGGCATGTCTGCGCTTTCTTTCATACCAGGGAGGAAGAGTACCGTGTCATGCTCCCGTTCATCCGCGGAGGTTTCGACCGGGGCGACCGTGCGTTGCACATCATCGATGCACGGAACCGGTCGGATCATCAGCGTCGTCTGGAGCAGGTGGGAGTCAAGGTGACTGACGCGGAAACCAAGAAACAACTGGAGATCTGGTCCTGGGAAGAGGCTTACTTGAAGGATGGGAAATTCGACCAAGAGCGCCAGATCGATCTCGTTGCCGAGCTGCTTGGCGACAGCAAGGATAGAGACTATGCCATGACCCGAGTCGTGGCGAGCATGGAATGGGCGCTGGAAGATCGGCCCGGCGTCGAAGACTTGATCGAATACGAATCGCGCGTCAACCATACGTTGACCAAATGCGACGCCGCCGTTTGCTGCACCTACAATATGTCGCGCTTTAGCCCCGATATTATCCTGGACGCCATGCGGGCACACCCCGTCGTGATGGTCGGCGGCATTTTCCTGGAAAATCCGTTTTACACTCCCCCCGACGAGTTCCTACGCGAGTTGCGCGAGCGGCCACGGCGGGCCGATGCGACACTTGCCTGACAAGGCAGCGGCACAGCAGCTTAAACAATCTGCTCAATCACCCTACCATGCACAAGCGTTAGCCGTTCGCGGCGGCCGAGATGCGGATAGTTGAGCTGATCCTGGCCGAGGCCCAGCTGATGCAAGATGGTGGTGTGAATATCGCGGAAATGGCAACGATTCTGGATGGCGTGCAAACCGATGTCGTCGGTGGCGCCGACAACCTGGCCGCCCTTGATGCCGCCGCCTGCCATCCACATGGTGAAGCCGAGGTTGTGATGGTCGCGGCCTCGGCCGACGCCTCCGGCGGCGCGGCCTTCAGCTTCCGGAGAGCGGCCGAATTCACCACCCCAAAGCAGCAGTGTACTGTCCAAGAGGCCGCGGCGTTTCAAATCTTTAATGAGGCCCGCAATTGGCTTGTCCACTTTCGGGGCCATGCGGTTGTGGTTTTCCTCGATGTCCTGATGGGCGTCCCATTGCAGATTGCCGGTGCCGCCGCCCGACACCACTACCTGGAAGCGGACACCGCGCTCGACCAGGCGGCGTGCGAGCAGGCAGCGGCGGCCGTAGTCGTCGGTTGGTTGCGCGCCGACGCCATAGAGATCGAGCGTTTCCCGTGGTTCACCGGCGAGGTCGAATAACTCCGGCGCCTCGGTCTGCATGCGGAAGGCCGTTTCATAGGCATTCATGCGGGCGGCGAACTCGGGGTTGTCCGCGTTGCCGCCCGCGTCATTCAAGTCACGAATCAGCTGCATGGTGCGGCGTCGCTCCTCCAGGGTCACGCCGTCAGGCAGATCGAGATTGCGAACAGGCCGCGAGCCGCCGCGAAACATGGTCGGCTGGTAAAGAGCGGGCAAGAAGCCGTTGCCATACAAAGGCTGGCCGGCTTCCTGAGCGCCATCGGGGTCTGGCATCACGATGTAGCCCGGCAGTGACTGGCTTTCGGTGCCCAGACCATAGAGAACCCACGAACCCATGCTGGGGTAACCCGGAACAATGCGGCCGCTGAACAATTCGTACTGGGCGGCGGAGTGGACCACCATATCGCCATAGCACGAGCGAATCACCGCGATGTCGTCGATGTGCTGGGCCATGTGTGGAAACAAATCCGAGACTTCGATGCCGCTTCGTCCATATTGACGAAAGCTGCGGCGAGTGCCCAGCAGCCTGGCATCGGGCTGCACGAATTGATAACGGGCTTCGCCAAACTCCGCGGGCCGGGTTTGGCCGTGCAGCTGGTTCAAAAGCGGCTTGGGGTCAAACGTTTCCAGATGGCTGGGACCGCCGGACATGAACAGGAAGATGACGGACTTGGCTTTGGGGTTGGGCAGGTGCGGCGGCTGCGGGGCCAGAGGATTGGCGGGCTGGTGGGCGCGAAGCTGCTCGTCGTGCGTGAGGGCGGCAAAGGCTAATGAGCCAAAGCCGCAATAGACGTTGCGGAGGAAATCGCGGCGGGTTTGGGAGAGGCAGGTATGCATGGCACGTTCAATTCACGTAAATGAAGGCGTTTAGATTAAAAAGCGCCAGCGCAAACTCCCGCGGCGGCTGAGTCTTCAAAAACTCGACGCCAAGCGTTCTTTCGCGCTCATTCGGCGGTCGCCCCGCAACGAGCATATACGCCAACTCCACCTGCTTGCCCGTATCCTTGCCCGCTTCCCGCTTAAAACGTTCAGCGAATGCTTCTGCCAACTGATTCGCCGTTTTGCCGTTCAGCATCTCCAACGCTTGCAGCGGATGCGTGCTGCTCTCGCGTCGTGAACAACTCGTCAACGTATCGGGTTGGTCGAAGGCCTCGTTGAAGGGCAAACGCAGATTGCGTTTGGACAGCAGATACACGGAGCGGCGATTGTGCTCAGCGTGGTCCTTGGTGACCACCCATTGCTTCTTGTCGTAAAGTTGATCCACAAGATCCTTGTCCACCGGCAGCAGGACACTGGGGCCGCCGGCTTTGGGATTGAGCACGCCCGCGGCCGACAGCATGGCGTCACGCACCTCTTCGGCATCCAGGCGGCGTTGACTGAAATGCCAGAGCAGACGATTGGCTGGGTCCATTTCTTTTGAGGCCTTGGCATCCGCCACTTGAGAGGATTGCCGATATGTGCTGCTCAAGACGATCAGACGGTGCAAGGGTTTGAGCTTCCAACCGCCTTCCACGAAAGTGTTGGCCAGGTCATCGAGCAACTCCGGGTGGCTTGGTGCGGCGCCGTTCATGCCGAAGTCGTTGGACGACTCGACAATGCCCGTGCCGAAGTGATACTGCCAGACACGGTTGACCATGACGCGAGCCGTCAGTGGATGGTCGGGCGTCGTGAGCCATTTGGCCAAAATCGTGCGCAGGTTCGGCGTCTTGGGCGGCAACTCGGGACTGTCCGCCGGCAGCAGCATTCCCAAGGCACGGGGGCCGACTTGTTTGCCCTTGCGTTCGGGATCGCCGCGCTTGAGCACGTGAATTGGTTCAAGGTTGTCTGGGTAATTGCGAACGCTGTTGATGACGGGAACCGCGGGCGCTCCCTTGCCCTTGCCGGGCGTCGTCTTTTTCCCAGGCGCGGCCGGCTGTCCCTTGTCATCGACGGGCACATCGTTTTCGTCCATCGCGGCCAAAAACGCTTGCAGGCGGTAGTAATCGGCGTGGGGAATGTCGTCATACTTGTGATCATGGCAACGAGCGCAGCCCACCGTCATGCCCATGAACGCGGGTCCGATGACATCTACCCGGTCGTTCAAAATCTCCAGCTTGCTAAAGGTGATTTTCTGATTGCCGGCGTTGCGGCGCACCGGACCAATCCGATAAAACCCCGCGGCGATAAGACAATCTGTGTCCTTGTCGTTGATCTCATCGCCGGCCAGTTGCTCGCGAACAAACTGATCGTAGGGCTTGTCTTTGTTGAAGGACTGAATGACGTAATCGCGGTAGCGCCAAAGGCCGGGCAGAACACGGTCGTACTCAAACCCTTCGCTTTCTGCAAAGCGGACCACGTCGAGCCAGTGGCGGCCCCAGCGCTCACCGTAGTGCGGGCTGGCCAGCAGCCGATCCACCAGGCGCTCGTAGGCATCCTCGGCTTTATCGTTCACGAATTGCTCAATCTCCGCCGGCGACGGCGGCAGGCCCAACAGATCAAACGACAGGCGGCGTATCAAGGTTCGCCGATCGGCCTCGGGCGCCGGCGTCAGCCCTTTTTTGTGGAGCGCGGCCAAGACAAAGGCGTCGATGCGATTGGTGATCCATTTTCGATCCTTGGCGGCCGTAAACTGGGGCACCTGGGGTTTGGTGCGCTGGCGCAGTGACCAATGTTTGGTAACGCCTTCCTGGCAATCGGTAGGTGAAGTTGCAACTGCCAAGGTCACCAGAAAGCAGATACTCGGCAACGTGAATTGAAATGAGCGCTGCAAGGCACGTACCCCTTTGCGCTGCGGAACTTCGTGCAAAACGGGAGTGTTTGATTAATTGGGACAATAAGGGGGCTAGCGGCGCGTGTCAAGGAAATTGCAGGGAGCAACCTTTTTGATCAACGCAGGGCCAGCTCAACCTCCTGCCACAACTGCTCCATGCGAAATGGCTTCCGCAGGAGCCGCACATTGTCACCTTGCAACGACGGCGCTGTCGAGTCGGCCTGAAGCATGCCGGTGCACAGCAGAATCGGCAAACTCGGCCATTGGCGCCGAAGCCGTTCAATAGTCGCGCTCCCGTTTTCGAAAGGAATCATGAGGTCGAGGATGACCAGATCGAAGACTTGTCCTTTTTCCAGCACGTCGAAGGCATCGGCGCCGGTAAGAACGCAAGTCACGCGGTGGCCCGCAATCTCCAGAAAACGCCGCACCACGTCGAGGACTGCATGCTCATCGTCCACAACCAGGATGGCCCGGCTTGCTGCTTTCTTCGCCGGCAGCGCTTCGGCTTTGGCGGGCGGTGTTTGCTGCACCGGCAGGGGCGCAACCAAACGCGGCAAATACAGGCGCACACTGGTGCCAACTCCTGGTTGCGATGC
>DASRAT010000086.1:0-8559 GCA_035638015.1 Gemmataceae bacterium
GTTGATAAGATGATGCCCGTAAAAGGCGATGACGGCGGCCAGCCGGATCAAGTTGACCCGCACTTCGGCGGCCCAACCCTCCAGACGCTGGGCATCGGCCCACTCAACATCGCGTTGCATGGCGGGTACTCGAATAACGAACCGGCGGCGCAGTCAGCCGGGATATGGTGTGGGCGTTGTCTGGAAGCTTAACCTGGCAGGTGTGCAAAACAAAGCGCTATTCTTCGCATTTCACCCCGACGCATTGATCGCATCAATCATCATCCGCAACCGCCCCAAGTGGCGCCTGTCAAAATGAAAATGCAACCGCGGCAACTCAGCCAGGTGCGGATCACTCACCTCGGCCGGCAACGCGGGCGACGGCTCAATCGTTCCACGCACCACAATGTCGGCGAAATCGTGCCGCAGCTTTTCCAGCACTTCCGGCGTCAACGGTTTGTGCAGACGCAGCACCAGTTCATCACGGACGTAGCGCATGCTGTGGTAAACGCGATAAAAACGCAGCACCTCCTGAACCGCCTCGTCGACCGAATCGGTCACTTTGTACAACGCCAAATCACTCGGCGAGATCAGCTCGCGCGGCAACAGCACTGTTTCGATGTAATGATGCCACTGCTTCCAGTAATCGCCGCCCGGCTCGTCCACCATCACGATGGGAAACAGGTGGCTTTTGCCGGTCTGCACCAGCGTCAGCACTTCAAAGGCTTCGTCCTGAGTGCCGAAGCCGCCGGGGAATAATGCGACGGCGTCTGATTCCTTCACGAACAACAGTTTGCGCGTGAAGAAGTATTTGAGGTGCATCAGCTTGTTGTCGCCGGCGATGATCGGATTGGCCGATTGCTCGAAGGGCAGCAGAATGTTGACGCCGATGGAGGCGTCGCGGCCGGCGCCGAGGTGGCCGGCTTCCATGATGCCGCTGGCCGCGCCGGTGATGACCATGAAACCGGCTTCGGCCATGCGTTTGCCATATTCCACCGCGGCCAGGCACGCACGATGGTCCAGCGGCAGCCGGGCCGAGCCGAACACCGTCACCTTGCGGCGATGACGAAACGGCGCGAAGACTTTGAAGCAATAGCGCAACTCTTTCAACGCCGTGCTGAGGAGTTTGACGTCGCCACGGTTGGCATGGTCGCGGATCAGTTTGTCAGCCGTCTCTTTGATTTGCTGGACGAGCTGTTCAATGCTGATCGTCTTGCGGTCGTCGTCCTTGTGAGCGTCGATGTCATGGATTTGAGTAAAAGGGTTGACGGCCCCTTCGGAGGTTGGTTGATCCATTCCTGGATTCCTTTGACTGCGAATTGCATCTGTGCCGTTTCGTTGGACACCAACCCGAAGCGCCAGCGAGGTTGAATGCATGGCCTCGCTGGCGCTTCGGGTTGGCGTGCTCGGCTCATCAATCCGAGCCACCCAGCGCATCAAGTGCCTCTTGGCGGCTAGGATAAAACGCCCACAGCGTTTCCAGTTCGCAAAGGTGGAGCAGTTCGCGAGCCGGGGCGGATACGCCGGCCAACACGATCTCGCTGCCTTGCTTCTTGGCCAGCGTGTGACAACGCAGCAAGAACGAGACAAAGATCGAGCCGACGTAGTTGACCTGACTCAGGTCGATGACAATGCCCGAGGGTGGATCCTGTTTGAGCGTGTTGATCACCATTTTGGCGGCTTGCTCGATTAAGGCCTCGTGCATTTCCTCGACCTTGGCCGAGGGAATGACCACCGCCACTTCGCCGTGGCGCTCGATGCGAAAAGATTGATCGTGGGTCGCTTCGGTGGACATGGTTGAATGCCTGTTGAGTTGAGACTTCATGTACTCCGTGACTGCCTTGTCAGGCTATCATGCCGTGACGGCGAATCAAGGCGAAAACGGCCAGGAAGTCCACTGGCTTGTTCGCCGCTACGCCGTGGGTTATGATAACGCTCGTTGATGAAAACACCAAACGAGGAATGGGCGATGACACCTGTACAGCCGATGCCGCTGGGCATGCTTTACGAGCAGGATGAGACGGCGTGGCTGGAAAGCATGGCGGCGCTGGCGGCCCAACGGCGTTTTGAGGACATGGACTATCCCCACCTTTGCGAGTACCTATCGGACATGGCCAAACGTGATCGCCGCGAGGTTTTTAGCCGGTTGGTGGTGTTGCTGACGCACCTTTTGAAATGGGAACATCAACCGGAGAGCCGCTCGGGATCGTGGCGCGGCACCATCCGAGAGCAGCGGCGTGAACTTCGGCAATTGCTTGAAAGCGGCACGCTGCGGAACCATGCGGAGACGGTGCTGGCGGACGCCTTCGCGGAGGCGCGGCGGCAGGCGGCGGATGAGACGGAGTTGAGTGTTGAAACGTTTCCCGCAGAATTGTCAATGGATTTGGACGAGGTGTTGGGCGAAGCGGACGTTGATTGATGATCGGGTACATCACAGGTACCTTTATGCGCACTCGGCTTATCGCTTGCATCGTGACGTTCGCTATCAATTCGTGCGTCGGTGGTTATCTGGCGGTACTAATCGTGCAAGCCCTTGGGGATGTGCCCAACGGTCACGTAATTCGACCTATGGGATTATTCACTCATACGATGCTGGTATCCATACTCGCATTTGGGTATAGCTTGTTTCTCGGGGTAGTCGGCGCTTTGACGGGGCCGAGAAAGTTAGCATCCTATGGGTTAGGCTTTCTGACGATTCTCAGCGGACTGATTCCGTTTGGTGTGTCGATGGTCGTGACGCGGCTGATAATTAATATGCGCTCACTTGTATTGGCTGACTAATCCAGCGGAACACCATGATCAAAGTAAAAAACACCATTCCAAAAAGTTACAAACAGCCCCGCTGGTATCGCGGCGCCGACATCCCGCGCCGCCTGATCCGCCAGTTTGCCCGCGATGTGGCCGAGCGTTTCCAGCCGGACAAGATCATCCTGTTCGGCTCTTACGCCTATGGCAAGCCGCACGCCGATAGCGATGTGGACATTCTGGTTGTGATGCCGGCAAGCAATGAACTGAACCAGTCGGTGAAGATTAGCCTGGCGATTCCCTACAACTTTCCATTGGATCTCATCGTCCGCACTCCAGAAAACATGCGCTGGCGGCTCGCTGAAGGCGACTCTTTCCTTCAAGAGATTACAGGACGAGGCAAAGTTCTTTATGAAAAAGCTCACCGGCGAGTGGTTGAAAAAAGCCGAGTCGGACATGGCATCTGCTAGGATAAGCATCTCCAAAACCGCCATCGAACACTGGAAGCAACCAAAGCAGAATCCGACATTCGCGCCGCAGCGCGGCTGGTATGCCCGCTATCACTTCGCCTCCAGCAATTCCAAATACCGTATTGCAATCGGCCGATCCGGAAAATGCAAATAAGGCGGCAAAATGTCCAAACAACCGCGAAAATGCTTGGCCGCGGCTATGGTGTCGCCGGCTTCCAGGGCCAATAGCCCACGGATGAGCCGCAGTTCGGCCACTTCGATTTGGGCTTTCGCGGTTTGCTGCAATTCCTTGAGGAATTCTGTTTGGCCGACGTTTACGGCGGCCAGGCGCTGCAAGGCGCCAGCGTAGCCGTCCAGGCCCGGGACCACAACGGTGGAGCCGGCAAAATGTTCCATGATTTGCCGCTGGGGTTTCTTGAGCTGCTCCAACAATTGTGCGTCCGGCGGCAGGCGTCGCGCCTTTTCCGCTTCTGCCAGAAGCTTGTCCGCCAGGGCATAGTCGCCCAGGGCGGCCGCCGCCATGGCTCGCATTTGCTCGTAATCGCCGTCCTTCAAGATGCCAGCCAGCTTTTTGCCGTCGTCTTTTTCGTCATTGAGCAAATCGGCAACCTCGCGCGCCTGGCCGGTGACGAGCATGAGATAAAGCTGCCACGACACCATCTCGCGAAGTTTCCATGGATCGCTTGGATAGTTCTCCGGCTTGACTTCTTGCAAGACCTGCAGGGCAAGTTTGACCGTTCCCCTGAGTATCTGTTGCGGTCGGCCTTGAGCGTCCTTGAAGTCATAATCAATAAGGGCATGTTTGAACTTTTCCGTAACGTCGGCGTTGGTTCCCACCCGCAGTTCGTATTGCGTTTTACGGCGCTGCACATCATCGAGGGCGGCCTTGACAAGCTGGTCGATCTTCTCTTGGTCCTTGGCGGGCAGCTTTTGGGACTCGGCGCCCAATTTGACTTGCACGAGATGGTCCGCGGCCAAATCCAGGCAGCCCATGCTGCGGTAAATGTCGTGAAGCATGCTGTGAATGCGCGAGTTGTTAGGCTGAGCGGCAGCGGCATTGAGAAACGCGCTGAGGATCTGGGTTTGCCGAAATTGGTGCCGCAACGGCGGCTTGGGCCAGACCAACAGCGCTAAATGCAACTGGCGGGAAAAATAGTCGTCCTGCGCCCACATGAGGCGGTAGGCGCCGCCGAGGCTGATGTAGGCATTGGCGTCATTGGGGTTTTCGCCAATCGCGTTGCGCGCGGCACGCACCGCCAGGATCGGGGCAGCCGGCGGCCCCAGGTCTCTGGGCTTGAAGAACGGCTCCTCGGTCATCTGGCCCTGCTGGTCCTTCCGCACAATCATCAGGGGTTTGCCTGACCAGCCCAGAGCCACGGCGCCGGCGCCCCCGACGCTGCCGACGATGGTGTCCATATTGCCGTGCTGCCAGTCGCCTCTCACAAAGTTGAAGATATCCACGTACTGCCCGGCCTGGATCGACGACAGCGCCACCCGCGGCGGACCAAAAACATACTGCTGCCACTCGTCATTGCCGTCGAGGGGAGGCGGCGGAATCTGGTTCGCTTTGAGAACCACGATAGGCATGTTGGGCGGCATTTGCGCCGGCGCCGTCATGCGATAAAAGTCGAGCCGATACTTGCGGTAAACGTCGTCCCGGTTTTTGTTGTTGGGGTCGATCCAGGCAAAAACCGCCGTGCGGCCGTCGTGGTACAGCAGCACCCATTGCCGCCACAGGTCAACCAACATGGAATTGGCGACACGCAGGGCCTGCGGGTCGTGGTGCAGTCGTGTCAGGACGACGTAATCAATGTTGTTGGCGCGCATTGTGTCTTGATAAATTCTGCGGGCATCATGGATGCGACTTTGTGCCGCCTGATGTTCCTGTTCGGTTTTCGGCTGCGCGAACAGGATTTCCGCTTCGTCGCGCAGCGCTTTGCGGATTTTGCCAAAGGCGGCGGCGCGGTCGACATAAAGGCCAAACCGCGCGTCCACAAATACATCGACTTTCGCCTCGCTGTGGCGTGCCGGCCAGGACAACAAATTGCCGCCTTCTGTCGTGTAACTGAAGCCGAGCTTGCACAGCCCTGTTTGCCGGTTCACCTCGTGAATGACCTTCGCCGCGTCCAGAATGCCGGGATCTTCCGCCACATCCCAGGCCACATGACGCGTCCACTTCCAATCGCCCGGATTGCCGTGCAGCCAACCCGGCCAGGCGCAGGCCAATAACGCCACGCACGCCACCAGGGCGACACAGCGGCTGCCGAAAGCGAGGTTGAATTCCGCTTTGGTGACGGTGTCGGCCGGGGGGCGGCGCCGGCGGAGGAAATCCTGGAAATTGAGTGCCGTAATCGGCCCCGCCACGATCGCGAAAAAGGGGATCAACCGGAAATTCAAAAGGCTCGGCGCCGCAAAAACGGCGAACACGACAAGAAATGCAACATTAACCCGCCGATGATAAACGGGCCCATCTTCACCGTCACCCTCCGGCTTGAGGTACAAGACCGGCAATACAAACGAAACGGCGCCAAGGATCAAAAGCGCGAAATAGGTCATGCCCGCTGTGTTCAGACCAAGGGTAGTCCGCGTCATGTAGTCCGATGAAATCGGCGATTTGAGCTGCATGAAAGACGGGTCGCCGATCTGAGCCTCGGCTGCCATGCGGCCCGCAGCCGTCATCCCCGGGGGCAGCACCTGTTGCAGCAGCACTGCCAAATCGACGGGCAATACGAGTGCGCGGTGAAACCAGGGATTGATGAAACAGGCGATGATACCAACCCCCAACACTTTCGCCAGTTGCTTGAGCCTGGCCGTGTCCGCAACGTCCGGCCCAGCAGGCTCAATGCCGCGTTGCCGCTGGAACCACTCGCCGGCGAGCCAGAGCAACACCGTCATCGGCCCGAGCAGAAACCATTCGTCCATGTTGACCCATACCATGAACAGCACTGGCAATGCCCATATAGCGCGCGGATACAATGCAGATGGCAAGGTCAAGATCCAGAGCGTGACCGCCAGAAACAAATAGGACATGACCACCGGCTGCATCATGAGCCGTGGACTGACCACCAATACCGCCAGGGCCGCAAAGCAGATTGGCAAAAACCAGCCCGCACCCATACCCTGCCTCTGTCCGAGGGGGAGGGCAGAGTTGGGGCGTCGCCGAATCAAAGCCAACACCACCGCCAACAACACAACAATCAATGCCTTGACGATGATGGCATGACGCATGCCATGAAAATCCGGCGAATAAGGTTCATAGACCGCGCCCAGCAACACACTCGTCAACCAGGCGTGATGCACCCAACCCGACTCGTCGGCATTGCTGCCGAAAGGGCTGCCAAGACTCAGATGCAAGAAAAGATCGGTGTTGTAAGCGGTGAATGACCCCAGGAAAAAGGCGAAGATCAACACCAGTGCCAAGAGGACCATGTCGAAGCGGAACAGCCGGCGAGCAAATGTCTGTGGCGAAATCTGTTTTAAGCTTGCAGCCATTGCTGGTGGCGGTGGCTTACTGGTTATTGCCGTGGAACTGGCCGGCGCTGGTTGGCCGGTGATCGCGGTCGAGCTGGATGGTTCGTTGGCCATTGGCATGATAAGTATTCACCTTGTGCAAAGCCGCGATCGGCCCCGAGTTAGTTGCCCACGGTATAGGTTGCGCGTCTGCCGGTCAACTGAATCCTTGGGCTCACCGCGTCGTCTATGCGCATGTCGGCAAATGCGGTTTCCCCAACCGCCGCCCTTGGGTAGAATGCTTCTGACAACATATGCTTCAGCGTCGTTGCGCGGGAGAATGCTATGTCCACTCCGTATTCAGGCTGCTGTCCCTTAGCGCGATGGGCCAGGCTCGGTATGTTTGGCCTGGGTTTCGCCGTGCTGGTCGGCGCGGTCGCTTTCGTCATCGTCAAAGCCGCCCACACACCGGCCGAGAGCGCTCATCCGGCGCCTGCAGCTGCCACTGCCACCGGCGGCAAGGCGCCCGAACTCGACGGCGGCACCGCCTGGCTCAATAGCGCCGGCCCCATCAAATTAGCCGACCTCAAGGGCCGCATCGTACTGCTCGATTTCTGGACGCTGTGCTGCATCAATTGCATTCACACCCTGCCCGATCTGGCCAAACTGGAAGCGAAATATCCCGGAATCCTGGTCGTCATCGGTGTGCACACGCCCAAGTTCCCCAACGAGAAGGAAACCGAGTCGATCCGCAAGGCCATCCTTCGCTATGAGATCGCTCATCCGGTCATCAATGATGCCGAGGGGATCATCTGGCGCCGCTACGGTTGTGAGGGCTGGCCGACGCTGGTGTTGATCGATCCCGAAGGCAACATCTACAAGGCCGGCAGCGGCGAAGGGCTGTATGACGCCCTCGACAAAGAGATTGGCAAGCTCGCCAAAATCTACAAAGACAAAAAGATGCTGGAAGAGAAGCCGCTGCGCTTCGAGCTGGCCCGCTTCACCGAAAGCGGGGCCAGCCCGCTGTTCTTCCCCGGCAAAGTGTTGGCCGACGAGAAAAACAACCGCCTGTTCATCGCCGACAGCACGCATCACCGCATTGTCATTACGGATTTGGCCGGCAAGAAGATCGCCATTGCCGGCAACGGCAACGCCGGTTTCAAGGACGGCTCTTTTGACGACGCGGAATTCAGCGACCCGCAAGGCATGGCCCTGGCTGACGACATCCTTTACGTTGCCGACCGTCGTAACCACACGATCCGTGGACTGGACCTGAAAAAATCGACGGTCAAGACCATCGCCGGCACGGGTGAGCAGAATCGCTGGGCTCGCGCCGAAGGCGGCCCGGCCCTGAAAACCGGCCTTAACAGCCCGTGGGACCTGTTGCTGCACAATAACAAGCTGTTCATCGCCATGGCCGGGCATCACCAGATTTGGACGCTCGATTTGGCCAAGAACCGCGTCGATCCTTACGCCGGCAGCGGCCGCGAGGACATTCACGACGACGACCTGATGCGATCGCATTTCGCCCAACCCAGCGGCCTGGCGACCGACGGCAAGACCCTTTGGGTGGCGGACAGCGAAACCAGCGCCATCCGGGCGATGCCGCTGGCGGGCGAGGGCGACGTGACGACTGTGGTCGGCGCCGGCCTGTTCGAGTTCGGCGACGTCGAAGGCGAAGGCGGCAAAGTCCGCTTGCAACACGCCCTGGGCGTCGCGTACAAAGACGGCAAGCTATATGTGGCCGACACCTACAACAGCAAGATCAAGATCATCGACCCGGCCACCAAGACCTGTAAGACCTTTGCGGGTGAGCGAGGCGGCTGGCTGTCGGCTTCGACCTTCAGCGAACCGGGCGGATTGAGCTTCGCCGGCAACAAGTTATATGTGGCCGACACCAATGGGCATCGCATCC
>DASRAT010000087.1:0-4491 GCA_035638015.1 Gemmataceae bacterium
AGAGTTATTACGCCGCCAACATTAAAAGCAGGGTCGCCCTGAACGTTCGGATAGAATTCGACATTGCCGTTGTTGTTAACAAACAACGCTTGGCCTTCCCTTTGCACTACACAGCGCGGCTCGAAGGTCCCATTGGTCGCGTCGATGATAACAGGCGCCTTCGGGACGGCCTGTAAATTGGGGTGAATCGCAATTTTCTGGCCGGGTAGCACAAGGAAATAAACGAATACATTCTTGATTCCCTTGTTTTTGGCGTTGACGACCAATGCGTCATCCGGCAATACGCCACCCTTGAATCTTGGGTTCTTGGCCAGGACCTGGACGCCGGGTGGTGGTTGAATTAATTGCGGTTGGGGAATCTGCTGGCCGCCCCAAACAACTTGACCCTTGATAGTACCCCATTGTTGGTTTTGATGACCATTTGCGGGCTCGATGCTCGCCACGCACAGGACAGCGGCAGTCAACGCCGATAAGGTAGCAAAGGACCGTTTCATCAACGTCTCCCTTTCACCACTAATACTGCTGGCGGGCGGGATTGGGACAATTGCGTTACGGCTTGTCCCGGCGGGGATAAACCCCGCCGCTCGTCATTACGCGGCTGTTATTTGGCGGCACCGCTGCCGTACAGCATCCAGGCCCGCGACAGTGGTAGATCGCTGATGCGCGGCAAATTCAGGATGGCGTCGCGTGCCGCATCGACCTGGTTGAATCGGGTGCCCGGCAGCCAGATCACCAGCGGAGCGCCGGGCGGCTCGCTCTTCTCGAAAAGCGGCGGCATGATGGTAGTATACGGCAAAAACCGCTGCGGACTGGCGATCCATTGCTCCGACCATCCAGGCCGCAGGCGGGTGGACGCCAAATTGAGCGACGGCCCGCGGTTGTCGGTCTGCTGGGCGTCCAGATTGCCGACGGCGTGGCATTTATTACACTGGTTCACCAGGAGGAGATAGCCGGCCACGGCATAGCCGTCGGATTCGCGCCATTCTTTTTCCAGGACGGGCAAGGTTTTGTTCTTAAGCAAAAGATCGAGCCGGCCTTTTTCAGATGACCAGCGCGAGGCGTCGGCGTCCGCAAAATCCAGCAGCTTCTTGAGCTCTTCTTTTTTCTTGTCGTCCTTGGCCGCGTCATAATCTTTTTTGCGTGTGGCGGCCAAGGTGTCGGCGGCTTTCTTTTGCTTGTCGGCATTGGCCGCTTGCGCCTCCCAATCGGCGCGCATTTTCTCCATGAGCTTCTTGTTCGACGCCAGTTCCGTCTCGTAGAGACCGCTTTTGTGGAGGTTCTCCATGTAGGTCTTTGATTTGTCCTTCCAGTAGTCGGTGTCGAGCACGGCCCGCTGCGGCAGCTTGGGATAGGGGCTGTCGAGATTCATGTCAGGGTTGACGCGTTTCTGCACGGCCGAGAAGTAATCGACCAGCATCTTGGCGTCTTCCTCGCTCAGGCTGAACTTGGGCATGCGCAGCACCGGCAATTCGCGCACTTTTTCCGGGTCGAGCAAAAACTGGAACAGCCAATCGGGCTGCGTGCGTTCGCCTTGCCACAGGAGCAACGGCGGCGCGAACGGCGCAGGCTCGTCGCCGTATTTGTTGTAGCCGGGGAAATTCGGGTTGTTTTTGAGATACTTGCGCAGCAAATTGGTGAAGTCGCCGCCCTGGGTGCCGTATTCGCGGTCCCAGGCGTGGAACGCCTCGGGCGACTGCAGGGCAGACGGCGGCGGCCAGACCAGGTCGCCGTTTTTGCCGGCGGACAAGGACAACAAATTGCTGGGCCGGAGTTTGGCAACCTTGTCCTTGCCGTCCATTTGGAAACCCACGTCAAGGGCCTCGGTCAGCACCACCTTCACATAGGCTTTCTTGCCGGACACGCTCAGAAACGGCCAGACGCCGCGGGTCGTCGCGGTGGGGCCAGTCTGGGGCGGTTGATTGAAGGCCCGGTGTTCTGGGAAAAAGCCGGAGTCGTGGTAGGTGCTCGCGCTCTTTTCCATGGCGAGGCTCTGCTCTCCCAGCGCTTTTTTGGCGTGATCGGTCAGCTTGAATTCGTAGAGTCCAGGCCGCACCACGTGGCAGCCGGCGCAGTTGAATTTGTCCAGCACCTGGCGGCCCTTGATCTCGGCCATGCGCTCGGGGCCAGGCTGGTTGAGGTAACTCAGCGGAATCGGCTCGGCGACCAGTCCGAGGATGAAGGTCATGACGGCCTCGCGGTTGTCGGCCTCCAGCTTTTCCTTACGGGCCTTGAACTCGCTGCTCGATTCGGCAGGCAAGGGCTTGGCGCCCTTGTCAATCGGCTTGCCGAGGGCTTCGGTCCATTCTTGACGCTGTTTGAATTCGACCTCGTCCTCGGCCGGTTTCTTCTTGAGGCGGGCGAACTGGAACTGGGGCATGCGCGAGCGGTCGTCCCAGGGACGGATGCGGTTGTAGTCGTAGCTGCGGGGCTCCATCAGCTTTTGGTGCAGATAACCCTCACGGGTGCCGTGCACGAGGAGGTCGTAGAAGAATTTCTCGTAAAGCGGGCCCTTGTCCGCGTTTTGGGGAAAGCCGTCTTCATCGACGCGCCTGTCCACGACCAGTTTCTTGTCCTGGAAATGGCTCTTGACGTAGTTGTTGATGTCCTCAAACGCCAGCCGGTTCTGGTCTTTCTTGCCCCATTCGGCGAGCGCGGTGCCGATCGGTTTGGCGCTCTCGAAGCCGGGGATGTCGTGGCAGGCATAACAGCCAAGCCGGCCGATGGCCTTTTTGCCCACGTAATTGAGCAACGAATCATGACGGGCGTCTTTGTTCTGGCCAGCTTTCTTGAGGAACTCCAGGAACTCTTTTTCGTCGGCGCCAAGATCCTTGATGCGCGATTCGGGCAGCTTGCCTTCGAACAGGTCGGTCACCTCGGAAGCGGCGAGCATGCGGTCAAGGTAAACCTTAGCCAGGTTCTCGAGATCCTTGTTGTCGGGCGCGGGCACATTCAAGGTCGCCCATTTATCGCTCTGGTAATCCTCGGAGGGTTTGCCCGTTTTCTCATCGATGGGTACGTTTTGGGCCAGCAGCCAGGCGCCAATGTCGGCGGCCTCCTGGTCAGTGAGATGCGTGATCGGCATCTTCGTGCGCGGGCTGTGGATAGTGGGATTCTTGAGCCAGTTCAGCAGCCAAATCCTGGCGTGGTCGGTGTTGCCATCCTTGGGCACCAGCTTGCCCTTGATCTGGGTGAGGTTTGGCCCGAAATCGGCCTCGCTGGGGGCTGCCGGCCAGTTGTCACTGGGTTCATTGGTGCTGGCATGGGAGTGGCACGCAAGGCAGCCCTTCTTGGTGAAGGTGTCGCGGCCTTTGACTTCGTCGCCGGTGTATTTGAGGGCATCCTTGCTGAGCCGGGGCGGCGTTTCTTGCAACGCCAATATGCTTTTGGCGGATTGCAATTGCCTTGTTTCCTCGTCGGTCAACGCCTCTTTTTTGTCGAGCTTTTGTTGCAGTTTCGCCGACAGAGCTTTGAGTTCCTGCACCTTGGCGGCGTTGTGGGCTTCATCGAGCATGCCGAGGTACTGGCCGCTGCTCTTGAACAGGTAATGGGCAATGCCATGGATTTCCGTTGCCGGGAATTTCTCCTGGCCAGTTTTGTCCAGGGCCGCCGCGTCGTTATTGCTCAGGCCGTAATAATGCGGCATCTTGGTGTCGGGGCGGAATTCGCGCGGCGCCATGATCCACTTCACGGCCCACGCTTCGTTAGTTTTTTCCGTGACGCGGAACAGGCTGGGGCCAACCTTGCGATAGGTGCCAGGGGGATTGTCGGGATCGGCAAACAGCTTGGCCTTTTCGGCCGCGGTCAGCTTGTCGAGTGGCGGGTTGGGCTCCAGACGCATGTCCGGGCCAACCTGACGGCCGCCCTTGTAGCCGTTGATTTCGTGGCAGCCGAAGCAGCCGAAGTTGCCGATGAGATTGTAACCCTTGGTCAGATGGGGCGCCTCGGACTTGTTGCCGTCGCTGTAGAGATCGGTGACCTGGTAATGGCACTTGAGACACGACGACTCGATAAAGCGCTGTGGCAACATGGGGAAGTCCCAGTCGTGCTGAGCCTCCCAGCCGTGATCTTTCTTCCAGGTGTCCATCGTCTTGGAATCGTTGGGCGTGTGGGCGGCGAAGACGAAGCTGGTGGAGGAGGGTTGGCCGCTGTGGCAACTGGTGCAGCCGAACTTCTCGGCCGGATGCTTGCTGTTGGGGCCAACGAACAATTCGAGCCGGGGATGAACGCAGAATTCGTTAACCCGCGCGGGAGTGAGCTTTTTGTCAGAGAGATAAGAAAGCTTGACCTGGCTGGGTTCGGGAAGATTTCGGCCTTCGTCCATACCGGCCAACAGGGTTTTGCGCTCTTCCAAGATCTTTTTGGCGTCGTCCAGCCGTTTGCCGATGACGCTGTCTTTGCCTTGCTCATACCAAAGGGCTTCCAGGTTTTCCTTGGTGTAATTCGGCTTGGCAATGCCCTTGTGACAGGTGGTGCAGCGATCGAAGCGGGTGG
>DASRAT010000088.1:0-12884 GCA_035638015.1 Gemmataceae bacterium
GTCCCGATCAATGGCATCGTGGACGTGCCATTTCGAGGCGGGGAATGCTTGTTGCAAACGAGCAAGTTGCCGCGCCAACGATGGCGAAGTCACCGTTTCCGTCAGCACGCGCAAGCGGAACTCACGAGCGCCACGGCGGCCAATCGCTTGCAGCACAGCAGTGATGAACGCGTCCCAGGTGCTGTTCTCACCAAGGTGGGCCACGGCGGCGGAGCGCTCCGGATCGTAAAGCGCTAAGATGGCGGCCTGGGCGAATTGATCTGTAGCGCCGAATTTGACCCGCTCGGGGCTGCCTGGTGGTCGCGGCGTGCTGGGATGATCGGGATTGCCTTCCACCTTGGTTGGCCGGCCTTCGTGGCTTTTTACCAGCAAACCCAAAGCATCACCGCCCAGCGGCATCGTCGTGGCAAAAAAGAGCGGACGGCCGGGCACAATTTCCTCGGGCGGCCGCACATAAGGAACAATGGTTTGCTGAGGAGCAGCGGTGGGGGAGCAACCATTCAAACCAGCCAGACCCAGCGATGCGGCCATCAACGTCAGAAATTGCCTGCGACTGACCGGATTGGTCCATTCGCCCGCCTGACCGGGATACTCGCGCTCGACCAATTCCTGGAATTCCGGCGTTTGGGCCAGTTCTTCCAGGCTGCGCCAATAATCCTGGCCTGTCTTTTCCGTCGCTGTCATTCGCGCTCTCCAAGCAATCTCCGGCAGTGGGGCAGCTTGATTTCTTCGTGGGGCAGACATTCCTGTCTGCCAGCAGGCTCGGCGGAAAAATGGCAGACAGGAATGTCTGCCCCACGAAACTGACCCACTATCCAAACTCCGGTCGTTTTCGCTCCCGGCTCTCCGTGAATTAACGATGGCACGTCGAACAATCAGTTTTGTTTTGAATCTTGTAGGCTTTCACCAGCTCTTTGCCTTTTTCCAGCTGATCTGAAGGATGCTCCCAGCTCATGTTGAAGACTTCCTCCCGCGGCCGCACAAACGCCTCAGGCCGGCGGTGGCAATCGAGACACCATTCCATGTAAAGGGAACTCGTTTGCCTGGTCAGAGGCATCTGATCGACACGTCCGTGGCACGTGGCGCAGCCGACGCCCTTGTTCACATGAATGCTGTGATCGAAATAAACAAAATCAGGCAGGTTATGGACGCGGTTCCAGGCGATCGGCTTGCCTGTCTTATAGCTCTCACGGACAGGTTCCAGCATCGGGCTGTTGGCCCAGACTTGTGAATGGCAGTTCATGCAGATTTTGGTGGCCGGCACGCCCGCGAATTTAGAGCTTTCCACGCCAGTGTGGCAATATCGGCAATCGATGCCCAGACCGCCGACGTGGTGTTGATGGCTAAAGGGCACGGGTTGATCGCGGACGAGGCCGACGCCGGTGACATAATCGGAGCGGACAAATTTGGCCCAGGCCCAGCCCAGGCCAGCCACGATGAAGACGCCGCCGAGAATGCTGACCTTCGAAATGGTGTTGAAGCTGCGATGAAAGATCTGTGCCATGAACCGCCTCCGAGCGTGTGCCGCATGCGTGTGGCGGGTTGCAAATGGAGTGCCAATTCAGCGCGGCTTCAAGGCGAAGGGCAATCGTGCGACGATGCAATGATTTCTTTATACAAATGGAGCCCGAAGGCGAGTGCAGGAGGTGTGCGGTTGCGGTGAAAGTGTTTTGCTCGGTGGGCGGAGACGCACAGTGCTTTTCACCAAACCGCGGGTGTCTTGGCAACGCGTTACTTCGCCCCCACAAAAACATCCGTAATAATGTAGTCGTCGCGAATCCCGCCCGCCTCGGCGTTGGGTTGCTGGCGCCCCGCTCGCGGCAGTCCATACATCGCTTCGATCGTGCGCAGAATGTTCACGTGGGTGATGCCTTTGCCCTCGGAGTAGTTGCCGGGTTTGATGTGGGCCCCGGCAAACATTGTCGGAATGTGGTTTTGAATGTTCCGTTGATGTTGATCGACGGGATCGACGAACGGATTGGTCAGCCCAATGAAAGTCGGCTTTCTGTTGTGACTTTCATCCCACGTGACAATCAGCAAGCTGTTGTTGGACTTGGCCCATTGATAATAAGCGTCCAGGTTCGTTTTGAGCCAGGCATCGCCTTTGACAATGGAGGCATCCAGCTGCCCGTTGTGCATGTCGTTGTTTTGATTAGGAATGACAAAAGCAACCGTCGGCAGATTCTTGAATTGCGCCGGATCGGTGGGAAAGTCCTTGAAACGCAGATGCGACGACGTTTCCACCGTGTTGCCATGGGGGACATTGGCAAAGCTGATCCAGGGAACGTGCTTGCGGGCATAAGGCTGGCCCTTGGCCTTGGGCGGCGCGAAATTGACTTTGGACCCGATCTCCGGCAAATCCTCCGAATAGCCCTTGAAGGAAAGTCCCTTGGCGATCAAGGCCGCGCCCAGATTGGGCGTTTTGAAGGGATAATTCGGATTGTTCTTTTCGGTGGGAATCACGTCGCGAAAGCCGACACCCTGATTGCTGCCCGAAAACATCCAGAAATAATTGCCCTCGCTGTCGTGCTCTTCACCGAACATACGGGTGAAGTTGGCCCCTTCCTTGCGCACAACGTCATTGATATAGGGGGCTTTGGGGTTATCGATGATCTGTTCGTAGTCCTTGTTCTCTTCCACGACGATCACGATATGGTCATAAACCGGCAAACCCGCGGGCCATTTGATGGGCGGAGCACCGCTGCCTTCAGGCTGCTCGCCGCTCAAGCGAGGCGCGGCTGCGAGCAGCAACACCGCGAATACATGGCTTAGCAAAATGCAAATCTGCTTCGGCTTTTTCATCTCCCTCGTGGCCCTCATCAGGTGGCAAACTCGCAGTAACTGACTCCAGGACAGGTAATCGGCAACCAATGTTGTATCACAAGGCGTCCTAAGTTGGCAAAGGTGCTGTAGTTCTTGGCTCGACACGCCCGTCACTCGCCGCGCCATCACGCCACCATAAAAATACAAATACTGGCCAGAGCACCAGCGCCGCCCACTGGTAAACCGACAAATCAAGCCACAGCCGCGGCTCCGGTCGGATGAACTCCGTCGCAAAGCGATAGGCCAGATAAGCGAGAATGTAGAGCTTGACGAGTTGTCCGCGCAAGAGGCCACGCGCTTGCAATTGCAGCAGCACGACGGCGGCCGTGGCATGAAACGCGAATTCGTAAAGCTGGGTCGGGTGCCGTCTCACGCCGTCGCCAAAATCCACGGCCCACGGCAAATCGGTCGGCGTCCCAAAACAGCAGCCGCCGCTGAAACAAGCCAATCGGCCCACGGCGATTGCGGCGGCGACGGGAGCGGCCAGGCTGTCCCCTGTCTTGACGCGAATGTCCAGCGCCCACTTGGCCGCTTCCACGCCGAAATAACCGCCGACCAGGCCCAGCACAAGTGTCTTGCCGTTGTCCAGCCAGGCCGTGCCGGCAAGAAACCCCTCCCAGTCCAGTAGCACAAACGGCAACTTGGCGCCCAGCATGCCGCCGCAAAAGGCGCCCAGGCCCACCGCGAAGCGCTGTGCCGGCGTCAGCCCCAGTGGCTTTTGCGTGCGCCGGGCAACCACGACGCCCGTGGCAATGGCGGCGCCCATTAACGCGGGATAAACCCAGGTCATGAGTTGCGCGCCTGGGGCCGTCGCCAAAACAGGCGAATCAACCACCAAAAGACCATCGCGCCGGGCACCAAGCCGGCGCCGATGCTGGGAATAAGAATCCACTCATAACTTCGAGAGTGCGCAGCGTCATTGAGGGCCAGCGCACCCAGGCAGACGACAAAACACGTCGCGTAAAACGCAGCGCCGGCGGCCGTGCCGACAATCGCCATCACGCCCAGCGAGCTGAAAAAAGTGCCGACCAGCGTCCAACCGGCCAATCCCGTCTCCCGGCTGGCAACCACCAGCGTGCGGATCAGGGCCGGCGTCGCCACGACAAGGAGGATTATGAGCACGCCCGGAGCTTCCATCGCCATCGCCGCAAAGAGCAAAATGATCAGCCCGCCAATGGCGGCCATGGCAATGTTGTCACCGCTGGCTCGCCCTGAAGGGCCGGAGCTGTGTCCCGTCTGCCCGCCAGGCCCCAGTGCCTCCTGGCATAACCAGCAGTGCGTCGCGGCGGACGACAGAATTTGAGCCCCACAGCTGGCACACCGCGGCTTGTCCGGCTCCGGTTGTTGTCCCATGACATAGCCGAAACTCATGGTTAGCCTCCTCGCGTCCGTTCCAGCCGCGTTGCGTAGTCCGTGGCAACCTGGCGTACCCGGCGTATCACCTGACCTAACACAACGCCCGTCAGTGCCAGCGCCACCAAAAAAGTGGTCTGGGCATAGCGCGGCAGCGACATGTCCGGCTTGGGCCAGCCGGGCACCGCACCCCAGCGCGCATAGCCAAGCAGGAAGATGTATCCGGCCATCGCTCCCCCCGTGGCAAACCAAACCAGCTGCAAGTTGAACCGCAGCGACGCCAACACGATGATGAGCAGATAAGCGACAACCAGTGGGCTACGCGGCCCATCGGCCAGCGTCAGCACCGTGGTCAGCAGAACCAAATCGCAACCAGTGGATAGATACTTCAACCACGCCGGAAAGACACCGTGCGTGCGGCAATACAACACGGCGCCGCACAAGCCGCACCACGCTGTCGTCAGAAAAGTGACGGCCAGATGAAAATCTCGGTCGCTGGCCGTGCGCGGTTCAAGACTGAGATAATTGGCAAAGTGAACGGCGTAAAATGCGGTGATGCCGAGGAGTCGAAGCACGTTGGCTCGGCCCTCGCCCTCGTACTCCTGCCAGCGGCCGACAATAAACCACAGGCGTTCCCCCGCGGCCGCGTTTCGGATTGGCTCGGTCGCCATGGCGAATCTCGGTGGTTGAGTGGGGGCGATGACGGCGTAGACTGTAACCTGCCGGCGCGGCGAAAACAATCAAGAAGCGGCCACAGTCCTCCATTTCAAGCAAACGCCTTCCGCAGCAAACTCAAACTCTGCGGCACCGCCTTGCGCGGATTGTCCTGGCCCTCGAATTCCAGCGAAATGTAGCCCCGGTAATTGTGCTTGCGCAGCATCTTGGCGATGCGGTCATAGTCAAGCTCCAGGGTGTACCACAGGCCGCCGCCATAGTAAGTCTTGGCCTGCACCAGCGCCGCCTTGGGAGCGAGCATTTCCATTTGCTCGTACATGTTTTCCAGGAAATTGCCGGTGTCGAGCGTGACTTGCAGCCAGGGCGACTTGATGGCCTCCACGATGCGCAGCACGCCCTTCGCGGTGCGGCCCAGGCCCCAATGATTTTCCAGGCCCATGGTCACGCCGCAGCGCTGGGCCACTTTCAGACACTGGCTCAGGCTGTCGATCACCCACGGAAACGCATCCTCGTCGGTGTAACCCTTGAGGGGCGGCTCGATGCCTTTGTTTTTCATCAGGGCGTCGAAGTTCTTGCTCGTTCCCCAGGTGCCGGTGTTGACACGCATGGTGGGGATGCCCATGGCGTAGGCCAGCTCGATGCAATGAATGGTGTGGTCGATGTTCTTTTGCCGCACTTTCTTGTCCGGCGTGAGAAAGCCCTGATGCGTGGAGAAGCCGCACAGGTCGAGGCCCAGCAAAAACGCCCGGCGTTTGAGGCGCTGCAAATAGTCGTTGTCCTCTTGCTCCATCTGGCGATGCAGAATCTCGACGCCGTCAAAGCCCATGTCGGCCGCCATATCGATGCAGGTCTCGATGCTGCGCAAGTCCTTTTGGCGGAATTGCCAGAACGAGTAGGTGGAAACAGCGATGCGGTTAGCACGGTGGGCCGGCTGCTGGACAGGCGCTGCGCTGGTGTGCAGGTTGGAAGCGGACAATGCAACTGCGCTGGCCGACGTGGTCAAAAACGCGCGGCGATTGAGGGACATGGGACGTGCCTCCCGGTTAGGAAAATGTGAGGGGACTATTCGGGTCAGGCGAATCGTGGTTTAGTTTATAAAGCGTCTGACAATTGGTCGGCCATAACCGCCAATTGTTTGTAGTGGCCCGATTTATCGGGCCACAGTTGACCCGATAAATCGGGTCACTAAAAACCGCCGGCCTCCTTGGATCGCGACGCCTGCAAGCCGAAAGGCGGCCTGTGAAAATTGAAATGGATGATATGGCGCTCACGGAGCTGGCCCTGGACGGCGATTTGACGACGGTGATGAGGCGCAAGGGGTGGGCGAGGTCATTCAATAGAAGGTACATTGGCTGCAACGTCAGGAGAATGGGGCAGAAGTCGCGGGCGCTTCGGCACGCCCTTGAGCTTTGCGAGTTAGCGAAGGATGCGCAATCTGCCAGGGCGTGCCACCTGGTGGCACGCCCTGAATGCACGTACAACCTGGGCTCGCGTCAGGGTGGCCCCGCCCTGATACCTTGATCCCCAGGGTAGCACGTGCGTAATTTGGGGTGGCACGCGTGCCACCCAGGATTGCGCCGCTGTTTGTGCCACCCTGCCGTCTGACAATTGGTCGGCCATAACCGCCAATTGTTTGTAGTGGCCCGATTTATCGGGCCACTGCGTGCCACCCAGGATTGCGCCGCTGTTTGTGCCACCCTGCCGCAAGCGTCATCGAGGCCGGACGGCGCGGAGTAGGATGGGCCAATCACGTCCATCCCGGCGATGCAGCCCTGCAAGAATGAAATTGCCTTCGTTGTCGCGTGTGACCGAGCCATAAAGCAGAAGTTGTTCGAGTGGCCGACCGCCAAGCGTCGGCATGACAACTGGCACGGCGGTGGACCTATTGGTCTCGATGTCGTGGACTAACCACTCGTATGTGTTCTGGGACTGGCGGCGGGACATTCCCATCAGATGGCGTGCGCCATCATATGTGAAAAGGGAGCCGACATAGGCTTCTCCCTGGGGATGGAACCAGCCTTGTTCCAAGACGAGCGCCGGCATTTCCATGCCCACGAGGGGCATGATGCGGTAAAGGCGGCCCCGGTCGGTGGTGAAAGCCAGCGACCCGTCCGCTAGCGGTTGTATGCCAACGATGCCGTGGGAATCGTCGTCGGCGGTCTGGGTGTAACCGCCGATTCGCGATTCGTCAAGCTCACGCAGACTGGGGTCTAGCTCAACGAGCGTTGTGGCCATGTCCTGGGGTGCGCCCGGGCGTCTTTTGAGCCGAGGAACGAAAACATGCCCCCGTTGATCCGCCAGGAAGTTGCGAGAGATATGCCCTCCCACGGCGCCAATGTGGACGGAGCGTTTGGCCGCGGTCTTGATGTCGTATTGGTAAAGGACATGATCGAAATAGCCCAACGCATAGATCAGTCCTGGAGAAACGGCCACGGCAATCAAGGCTTCGGGCGTTGCCAGCAAATGTTCCCACCGATTGCCGGGTAAACGCAAGCGCCAGAGATGAGCGCCCCAGGTTGGCAAGCGGCTGCCATCGACTTGTTCCCCCTGCTCATCCATCGACGTGAAATAAAGGTTTCCATCGTCCGCCTGGACGATCTTGGAATGGATTTTCATCTGGCTTTCACCGCGCCGCGCGATGCCACTACGGCGCAGTTCCGACATCACATCGCCGCGGTCCAAGACCTCGCCAGACTGCGGAATGTATTCCAATAAATGGGCGGAATCGCCCATCGACACGCCGAACCAGATATGTCCACGGCTATCACGGCCTGTCGCTCCCCAGATGGCGCCACCAGTTCGAAAAGTGGGGATAGGAATGATCCTGAGTTCTGGGGCTGCAAACGGATCGGCCGGTGCGGGTTGGAAAACGCAATTGACCAGGTCGGCAGGGCCCACCGGCCCCGGCCCCCGCTCTGGCGGCTCCTCGGCCGCCGGCCACCAGAAGCGTGCCGCGACAACTGCGGCCAGGCCCGCGCCCAGTCCGCCAATCACGGTGCGCCGTGACAGCATGGAACGTATGCTCATTGGTGCCGGTCTTATTGGGGAAATAGTGAGGGTTTGTCCAAAGAGGTCCCAGCGGGCTCCATTCATCTATATCCCGTATTCGCCATGGTGGCTACACGGGGGCAGGATTGATGCTTCAGGCCTTTGGAAGGGGTTTCAGTCCTGGCCGCAACTGTGTGAAGGAAAGAAGTGAAAATCCGGTGTCAATTCATGATTTGGGAGAAGGCGTTCAACGAGCACGTCGTGTAAATGCTGCGCCCCTTGCGCCCCTTCGAGATAACAAGGACAGAGTTGGCACCAAGCCGGCATTCTACGCTTGGTTGGCAACGAATAACTGAAAATCGGCAGGCTTTATCCAAGAAAGCCAACGACTGTCTCGTGTAAAGTTGGCGGCCTTGGCGGTCTTGGCGGCCTTGCCCTGGGCGCAATTCAAATTGGCTCGCCCAGACTTATTTCCTTGACTCTCCCCCTCCCCTCCCCGCATAATACTTCTTACTCTCGCCGACCCATTGTGCGGTCGGCGAGGTTTTACCAATGTTTTAACGACAGGGGTCCGCAGTCCGCCCGGCAACAAGGGGCCGAAGCGCCGCGGTAACCAGCTGTTTGCACCGAAACACCGTACCACAAGCCACGGATTGATTATGATTCTTCTTTGGTTGCTTTGCGTGGGCCTGGTGCTGGGTTGCCTTTTGGCTAGCCTGGCGCGTGAGGTCCCGTGGAGCACATTGCGAATTCAACGGATGCGGCCTGCTCCAGCGCCGGTGCCCGCGCCGCGCATGCTGCTTCGAATGCTGGCCAGTGGTCCCCGCGGCCGAGTTTTGTCCACGCCCGACTCTGCCTCTCGCGCCGGTCCACCCGGCCCCTTCGGGGGCCTGGGGTGAGCGCTGCGCGCGTTTCGGTTGTCAATTCCAGCTGGTTTCCCATAGCAAGTTGCTTTGCTTCGCGGCTTATCAAGCCACGTCGGTGAATGTGCGCTTTGTTGGCCAACGCGATTGCGGACCACGGAGGGAGTTGCCCTCGTGGAGATGATAATCTTGTGGAGCTGCCTGGCAGGCACACTCGGCCTGGCGGGCGGCGCCTTCACTTGCTACGTCATGGTTCGCCGGCACGACCGCCGTAACCTCGTCAGTAGCCAAAACCGTGCTACGGAAATTGTCGCCCAGGCCGCCAAGGAATCGGTCAATCTCCGCAAGGAGATGGAACTGAAAGCCAAGGACGAAGTCTTCCAGCGCCGCGAAGAGTTCACGCGCGAGCTGGACCAAACCAAAAACGAGCTCCGCGAACAAGAACGCCGCTTGGAGAAACGCGAAGACACCCTGGAGCAGCAGCACCAGGCGCAGCTGAAAAAGGAACGCCTGCTGCAGCACAACGAAAAGAAGCTGCACGAACGCAAAGAGCATCTGGAAGCCAAGCTCAAGGAAGTTGATGAGCTAAAGCAGCTCCAGACCGAAAAGCTGCACGAGATCAGCCATCTCAGTAGGCCGGAAGCGGAAAAGCTGCTGCTGGAGCGGATCGACAAGGAGTTGGCCGAAGAGATTGCCGCCCGCATTGTGAAGCAAGAGGAGATGCTGCACTCGACCTGCGAAACCAAGGCCCGCGAGATTCTCGCCACCGCCATTCAGCGCTATGCCGCTCAGCACACCGCCGACACCACCGTCAGCACCGTCGATATCCCCAGCGACGACATGAAGGGCCGCATCATCGGCCGTGAAGGCCGCAACATTCGCACCTTCGAAAAGGCAACCGGCGTCGATGTGATCGTGGACGACACGCCCGGCGTAGTCATCGTCAGTGCTTTCGACAACATTCGCCGCGAAACCGCCAAGCTGGCGCTGACGAAATTGATCCAGGACGGCCGCATTCATCCTTCGCGGATTGAAGAAGTCGTCAAGGAAACCCAGGAAGAGATGGAACGTCACGTCCTGGAGGTCGGCAAACAAGCCTGCCTGGAAGCCAATGTCGGCCATGTTCACGAGAAACTGCAGCAGCTATTGGGCCGCTTGAAATTCCGCACCAGCTACAGCCAAAACGTTCTCCAGCACAGTTTGGAAGTGGCCCACCTGTGCGGCTTGATGGCCGACGAGCTGGGTCTCAACGGCCTTTTGGCCCGGCGCTGCGGTCTGTTGCACGACGTCGGCAAAGCGGCCGACCATGAAATGGAAGGCGGCCATCCCAAGATCGGCGCCGAGCTGGCCAAGCGCTACGGCGAAACCAGCAAAGAAGTGCTGCACGCCATCGTGGGACACCACGACGACGTGACGATAGATCACATTTACACCGTCCTCGTTGCCGCCGCGGATGCCATCAGCGCTTCGCGGCCCGGCGCTCGCCGTGAGACGCTGGAGAAATACGTCAAACGATTGGAAGAGTTGGAAGCAGTGGCCGGCGGTTTTCCAGGCGTGGAGCAAGCCTTCGCCATTCAGGCCGGCCGCGAGCTGCGTGTGATCGCCAACGCCTCCCAGCTGTCCGACAGCGAATCGATCAAAACCTGCCGCGAGATCGCCAAGGCCATCGAGGAGCAGCTTAACTATCCCGGCGAAATCAAAGTGACGGTGGTGCGGGAGACGCGTACAGTGGAATTTGCACGCTAGGATTTGTTTGGTGCTCAGCGGTACACAAGCAACTACTCCTGGAGGTGTTTTGTGATTAACCAATTCGCAGTCATGTTATTGGCAGTCGCGGCCCCGTTCTATGCGCAAGAAAATGAGGCTGAAAAACTCATCCGGCTAATGGAGAAAGAGATAGCGCATGCAAAGGGTCTCAAAGTTTCTGCGGAGACGACTTATTACTTGGGAGGAGAAGTGGTCAAAAACAAAGGTGCAGTGCAATTTGGGACCCAAAACAAGGCTCGACTGGTTTTTGAAGGACCGGATTTGGTCGGTAGGCCCAGCCACCTCCTAATAGTTTCGGACGGCAAGCAGATGCACATTCAATCGCGCCCTGAGGAGAAGCCCACTCTTGAGCCGACGCCGAAGAATCTTAGCAAATGCTTGGGAGAAGTGCTCGTCCGCGGCGGTTTGGCTATGGCATCTAACATAGTCGAAAATCAGATGTTGGAAACGTTCGATCTGGACAAAGAATTGGCGATGAGCGGATTCAAAATGGGTGCCAAGGAAAAAATCGGTAACGTAGAAGCTCAAATCATTGAATATAAAATGAAATTCCGCTCCGGACCAGCAGACTTCACATTGTGGATCGACCCTAAAACCCACTTACCGCTAAAACGGCAGCTTTTGAATGATAAGGGATTTAAGATGATCGAAACTTATTCCGAATTTGTGATCACGCCTAATTTGGACCCGAGCATTTTTGAATTGCCCAAGGCAAGCGAAAAAAAGAAACCAAAAAAGGGAGATTAGTCAGGAGAACAGGGGGCGCTGTTTCGGATTTGTGCCTGGCGATATTGCTGCGTAAGGAAGGCGACCAAATCATGCGTATCCTGTTTATCGGCGACATCGTCGGTCCGCCCGGCCTGGCGACGATCAAACGCATCCTCCCCCGCTTGATCGCCGCCGAAAAGCTCGACCTTGTCATCGGCAACGCTGAGAATGCTCACCACGGATCAGGTTTGACGCCGGGTCAGTATCGCGAACTGCGCGAGGCCGGTATCGATTTGATCACGCTCGGCGATCACATCTACAAGCGACATGAAATCATCGCCACGCTGGAGCGCGAAGACAATATCTGCAAACCCGCCAATTTCCCTCCTCAAGCGCCAGGCCGCGAGTTTGCCTTGGCAACGGCCCGCGACGGCACATCCGTCGCGGCAATCTGCTTGCTCGGCAGACTATTTATGCGGCCCGTCGATTGCCCGTTTCAGGCGGTCGATCGTGTACTCAAGGCATTGCCGTCGGAAGTGCGTTGCATCGTAGTGGACATCCACGCCGAAGCGACGGGCGAAAAACGCCTCATCGCTCAGCATCTTAGTGGCCGCGTATCGGCCGTACTGGGCAGCCACACCCACGTGCAAACCGCCGACGAGCAGATCCTGTGCGGCGGCACCGCGTTTCTCACCGACGCCGGCATGACGGGGCCCTACGACAGCATCCTGGGCCGCCGCATCGACCGCGTGCTCCCGACTACTATCACATTTGTGCCCAGCCCTTTCGACGTGGCCACCGGCGATCCGCGGCTGGCAGGCGCCATTGTCGACGTGGATCCCGCAACCGGCAGGGCCAGCGCCATTCGCCGGCTGCAGACTCGTGACGCCGATTGGGCTTGACATTTTTTCCGCCCCTTGGCATAGCATCCGGCCTTCAACGGTTTTCGACATTGTCAGCCACGGGGCAAGCCCCCGCGCATCGGCACGGCCGCGCGCGAATCGGCGGGGTGGGCACTATGCGGCGAACACTCTGGACGGCATGGACCGGCATGGCCCTGGCGCTTTTGCCAGGCTGCGTCAGCGGGCCAATGGTGGATAATCCAGCCCCTTCAAGTCCCGGAGTGGTCATGGAGGCCAATCCGGTCTTTGTGCCCCAGGGGCCCATGTCCTATCGCAAAGTCTATGAGCACGCTCTCAACGTATTGACCGATTTTGGCTTCGAAATCCTCGATGCCAACGCCTACGAAGGCCGCATCGAAACGGTGCCGCGAATTGCTCCCGGCTTGCTCCAGTGCGTCAAACCGGGCGATCCTGATTTCTACGACCGCTTGCTGTGCACGCTGCAAACCTATCGGCACCGGGCGACAATCCTTATTCAGCCGTCTCAAATGGGTGGTTTTTTCCTTCACGTCACTGTCTACAAGGAACTGGAAGATTTGCCGCGGCCGGTGCGTTCCACGGCAGGCGCCGCCATTTTCCGGGCCGACAACAACGTAGAACGCCAGTTCACCGTCATCGATCCAACCGTGTTCGAGGCGACCTGGATCCCGAAGGGCCGCGACGTGGAAGTGGAACAGCTCTTGTTGGAAAAACTCAAGTGTGGGTTTTAGCTGCTTGCGGCTTAGCACACGTCGCTAAGCCGCAAGCGGCCTAACCATATTCCAACCGTAGCGCAGTCCGCAAGTTCCCATCCCCCGCCAGCAGC
>DASRAT010000089.1:0-2884 GCA_035638015.1 Gemmataceae bacterium
CGGAAAGCCCACCATGACATCTAGGACACAGTCTCCGACGACAGGACCGGACTTGAACGCGTCATGCTCAAGCACCATGCGGATGCCCAGTTTGCCTAACGCCTCGCGCAAAGGCATCTGTTTTTTGAAGTCGCTCATGTCAACTTTGTCAGCTAGCCGCACTGCCGTAGCCTCGTTGGCCAGGGCTTTTTTGGTGGTAATTTGAACGTAATTGGGGTTTGATCCGGCCAAGCATAGGACGCCGTTGCCGCCAGGAAGGTGATCCACCAAGTAATTGAGAATTGCCGCGATCGTCATCGGGCCTCGGACGCGCGGCAGCGCAACGGGGGCATCGAAAATGTCGCCGCCATTGGGATGCTCGGCGGCAAACGCGTCAGCATCGACCAGGATAGGCAATATGTCGCCGTTTTTTGCAAGCACCTGGTAAAGCTCGCCACAGACTTCCTTCAACGTGCGGCCTTTACCCAAAGCCTCAACGTCGACGGATTTCTGCAAGACGTTCATCAACACGGTCTTGGCGCGCGCGTCGCCGATGCCGTTTAGTCCTCCGCCTTCTTGGATGTCCTGGGTTTGCGCGAGGCAGGACGGCGGAGAAGCGAGCGAACAAATGGAAGCAAAGAGGATTGTGCAGCCCCGGCGAACGATGGTGACCTTTGTCATGCGTGGAGCCTTTCTCCCCGGACACGGGTTTCACAATCGGCATTACTTTGTTTGTTCCTTGGCGATCGCCTCGGCGTGCACCGGCGTCGTGACAAAAATCGCCCCGTCCACCACGACGACTTTGAGGTCTGCCATTTCGGTCAGGACGCGCAGCGCCCCAGCGAGGGAAATGTCATTGCGAAAGCTGGCCGAAACCTCTTTTTTAGCCATCCCGGCGGCACGAGCGTCCAGGGTTATCGTGACCCCAAAGTTCCCGGACAGTTCACTTAACGCGGATTCCAAAGAGCGTTTGTCGAAAACGCCTCGGACTTTTTCTTTCAACTTCGCCTCCACGGCGGTCTTGGCGTAAGTCGTGACCAGGATATGGTCGGCCATCACCACGTAAGTGGCATTATTGCTTGGTATTTGAGAGAGTGCGATGCCAAGAGCCGTGGCCACGGTCATTTCAGGGGGAAACGCTGGGAATTTAACTTTGTTGTCGAGTATGAAATCGTCGGGATCTTCCGCCTTGAAGGCCGCCGCATCCACAAGGATCGGCAGCTTCATGCCTTTCTTGTCAAACAGTAAGTAGAGGATTCCGAAGAACTCTTTGAGTGTTTGGCTCGGCGACTGGAAAGTTCTCGTATCAATGCGCTGCTCCAAAATGTCATGGAGCGTCGGCGCCCGCTCGGCTTGATTGTCCGTGCCGGCATCTTTGACGGGCGCTTGAGCTGGACCGCGCTGCGACAGCACGAACAAGCCGGCGACGGACAGTAAAACGGCGACGGACGCAGTCCACTTCATCGGTCGGAACATTTTCGGCACTCCCTCGAAGATAGGTCGCTCAGAACGGCGACTCGCGGGTGACAGAAAGGGCGTTGTGAGGGTGAATTGTAAGCGGTCGGCAGGGCCGCGCCAATGGTGTATTAGTCATTGGTAGGCACCGCGCTCTGCTACACCGCGGCTAAACATTAGCGCTGGTTGGCCCGATTCCTAGTCATCCCATCAGCTCCCGAAACTCCTCAAACAAATAACTGCTATCATGCGGCCCCGCTGATGCTTCGGGATGGTATTGCACGCTAAACACCGGCAGTTTGCGGTGACGCATGCCTTCGAGTGTGCCGTCGTTAAGGTTGATGTGAGTCGGATCCACGTCGGCCGGCAACGTCGCAGGATCAACGGCGAAACCGTGGTTTTGCGTGGTGATCTCAACACGGGCAGTGCGATGGTTCAGCACCGGCTGATTGGCCCCGCGGTGGCCGAATTTGAGTTTGAAGGTCTTGCCGCCCAGGGCCAGGCCCAGAAGCTGATGTCCCAGGCAGATGCCGAAGAGCGGTTTTTTGCCGATTAGCTGGCGGATGGTGTTCACAGCGTAACCAAGTGGTTCCGGATCGCCGGGGCCATTGGAAAGGAAGATGCCGTCGGGTTTGCACGCTAACACTTGATCGGCTGTCGCGGTGCCGGGCAGGACGGTGACCTTGCAACCGACCTGGACAAGACAGCGCGGGATGTTCGACTTCATGCCGAAGTCGAGGGCGACAACGTGATGCGTGGCCGGGCGCAGGGGCAATAATTCATTGCTGAAGGCGCTGTCGAAACCGGCAGTCCAGCTGGCGGCGTTGGCGGGGATGACCTCACGTACCAGATCTCGTCCGACAATGTTGGGTCGATTGCGGGCCTTGTGGACCAGCGAGGCGTCGTCCAGATCCGTGGAGGACAGCACGCCGGTCATGGCGCCGCGGACGCGGAGGCGGCGAACCAGGGCGCGGGTGTCGATTCCTTCAATGCCGAGGATGTTGTGCTTGGCGAGATAGGAATTGAGATCGCCGCCGGAGCGGAAGTTGCTGGGGATGCGGGTGAGTTCGCGGACGATGAAGCCTTCAACTTGGGGATGGTTGGATTCCTCGTCTTCGGTGTTGATGCCGTAGTTGCCGATGAGCGGGTAAGTCATGGTCACGATCTGCCCTTTGTAGGACGGATCGGTGAGGACTTCCTGGTAGCCGGTCATGCTTGTGTTGAAAACGACTTCGCCAAAGGTCTCGCCGGCGGCGCCGAAGGCACGGCCGGTGAAGATCGTTCCGTCTTCCAGAGCGAGTTTTGCCGGCGGCTGCGCCATGGTGATGGGTTTCCTCGAAGGTGCGGAGTCATGGTGAATGCAAATTCAACTTACTTTAGCAAGCGGCGGGGCGAGTGGCAGCGCCAACATGCAAGGTGAGTGTATAGTAGCGTAGGACCAGGAGCGTGG
>DASRAT010000090.1:0-10393 GCA_035638015.1 Gemmataceae bacterium
AAATTACCCGGCCCGGTGCTGGTGTTGCGCAGAATGGTCAGACTGTTGCCGCTGAAGCTGGCGACCAGGGCATCGAGCTTGCCGTCATTGTCAAGATCGGCAGTGGAGACCCAAAAGGGACCATTGCCGACGGCAACCGGCGTCTGGGCGATGAACGTCGGTGTGCCACCGATGGTCGCGGTTGTGTTTTGGTAGACGGTGATGGTGCCATTGAAATTGGTGGAAATAATGTCGAGCTTGCCGTCGCCATCGAGATCAGCGGCGGTGACGCAGCGAAGGAAACCCGTGCCGGCATTTCCAGCCGCGATGGGCGTGCCATTATTCAGAAAGGTGCCATCGCCCACACCTTTGAGCACCACGACAGAGCTGGGCGTTGTACTGCCGCCCACGGCCAGGTCGAGTTTGCCGTCGCCGTTGAAATCGGCCGCGGCCACGGTATCCGGCTGATAGCCGCTGGAAATCAACATCGGCGCGCCCGGCGCGGGGACGAAACTCAATAAGGTGCGAGCCTCCAGTAACTCCACCAAAGGGCTATAAGTGTTTCGGCGCGGGCCGCGAACACGGCGAGGCGCGATAGGTTGGCGATTTCGACGGAGCCAGCGCACAAATAACGGCAACATGGTGGAATTTCCTAATGGAGCTTGGGCCAGGGATGCGGCACAGCGGTCCCTCCTTTTCGGGGGACAAAGCGTTATGTATGCTTATGCATAACGCTCGGCAACGGCCGCTGGCGAGATTCATTGCCCATCCTTGCGAGGTGACTGTCATGCGTATTCAAGCCGTCCTTGCCTTCAGTGCCTTGTTCTGGACCACGGCAGCTGAGGCCCAAACCGTTGCCACGCTCAAAGGCCACAAAAACACCATTAGCTGTTTGGCGTTTTCTCCTATCGGACCGGTGCTGGCCTCGGGCGGCAAGGACGGCAACGCCATCTTGTGGGACATCGCCAGCGGCAAAATCTTGGCCACGTTGCCGGATCACAAGGACATGGTTACCGCGGTCGCCTTTACGCCGGACGGTAAAACCCTGGCCTCCGTCAGCCATGACAGCACCGTCCGCCTCTGGGAAACCGCGACCGGCAAGGAATTGAAGCCGATCAAGTGGCATGACAAAGACGTGCGCGGCCTGGCCTTCAGCATCGACGGCAAACTGCTCGCCTCCGGCGGCATCGACAAAACCGTCCGCGTCTGGGCCTGGGAAGCCAGCAAAGAACATAGTCAACTGGAAGGCCACACCGCCGAGATCAACTGCATCAGGTTTTCGCCGGACGGCAAGACCTTGGCTTCGGCCGGTTGGGACAAGACCATTCGCCTGTGGGATTTGCAAACCGGCAAGCAGCGAGCGATTCTCGAAGGCCATACGGAGTTCGTCCGCGATGTCGCTTTTACGGTGGACGGCAAAACCCTGGTCTCCAGCGGCAAGGACGGGGTTATTCGCATCTGGAACGTCGAATCGGGCAAGCTCCAGCGCAAACTGGAAGGGCACGATGGCTTGGTTCGGTCGCTGTCGCTGTCGCCGGACAACAATCTGCTCGCCTCGGCCGGCCGCGACGGCACGCTCAATCTTTGGGATTTCGCTTCCGGAAAAATTCTAACATCACTCAAAGAGGGCGTTCTGGGTTTCCAGGTTGTGTCCTTTTCCAAAGACGGCAAGCTGCTGGCGACAGGGGGCATCGACCGCAACATTACTCTTTGGAACGTGAAGGAGCTTTTGGCCAAACCGTTGTCCGCCCCACAAGCTCGGACCAAGGTTGGCCAGACAATCACGGTGGAAATGAAGGTTCTGGCCGCCAAGGATCGCCTGGAGCATCGCGGCGAAATCTATCTGGATGCGGAAACCAACTTTCGGGACGAGAATAACTTCGCCGTCGTCATCACCAAGGCCGGGGCCGCCTCGCTCAAGGAAAATGGCATCGCCGACCCGGCGGAGCATTTCCGCGACAAGACGATCCACGCCACGGGGATGGTAAAGATCGTGGATGATGTCCCTCGCATCGAGGTGGATGATGCGCGGCAGATTCGGATTGTGGCAAAAAACTAAGGAACGTAATCACATCTGGTGTCGTGCAGCTTTTTGAAAAGTGAAGACACGGCTTGCTTGTGCCGGCTTCAACGTCCTTGTACAATCGCAACATCTGACGGAGTTTTGACAAATCTCGCCCTCAGCATAAAACGGAAAGGCGCCTGAAGTTTCCGCCGGATGACAGTCCCCTTCCGACATGTCCACCGACTTTCGGAGCCGACCTCATGAACATTCCCTCGACTCACCTTTCATTGTTCCTTCCGCTCCAGAAAGACGGCCAGAGCGAGGAGGGCTGGAAGGCGTTTCACGCCCGCTATCATGAGGTGATTCTGACCTGGTGCCTGCGGCGCGAGCTTTCTTCCGCGGTGGCCGAGGATTTGACGCAGGAGATCTGGCTCAAGCTGCTCAAGGAAATTCGCAAGTATGACCCCGCGAAAGGGCGGCTGCGGAGCTGGTTGAAAGCGGTGGTCAACAACACCCTCACCGACTACTGGCGGCGGCAACGCGACAAACCCGAGCGCGGCGGCGTTGGCGGCACCGCCTTTCTGGAGCAGGTTGGCGGCGTTGTCAGTCCCGAGGCGGCCGACGAATTGAGCATGGCCATTGAAACCAGGGCCAACAGCAGCGCCGATGAGGTGCTGGCCCGCGTTCGCTCACGGCTGCATGAGAAAACCTGGCAGGCGTTTTATCTGACGCTTGTCGAGCAGCGGCCGGCCAAGGACGTGGCCGAAGAACTGGGCATCAGCGTGGCAAGTGTTTACAAGGACACTTACCGGGTCAAACAGATGCTTTACAAGGAATATCGCAATGTCCACCCCGAAGCCTCCAACATCGTCCTGCCCGGAGCCGACGACACTGCAGCAGTTTCTGAATGACCAGCTGTCCGGGGCGGACAGTGTTCCGGTGACGGAGCACATCGACACGTGCCCCCTGTGTCAGCAGGCGCTGGCGCGAATGGTCGGCACGTTGCCTGGGCCACTCGACGCATTGCCGCCCGTGCCCAATCGTGCCCCCTTGAGGGGCAACGCGTCCAGCGAATCCTCGATCCAAATTCCCGGATATGAAATCTTGGGAGAAGTGGGCCGGGGAGGCATGGGTGTCGTTTACAAAGCGCGTGCGCTGCGTCTGGACCGGATCGTGGCCTTGAAGATGCTGTTGGCCGGCACCCATGCGGGGGAAATGGAGCGCGCCCGCTTTGTGCACGAGGCTGAATCGGTGGCCCGCTTGCAGCACCCGCACATTGTGGCTTTGTACGAAGCCGGCCAGCACGGCAACTTGCCCTATTTCACTCTGGAGTTTATCGCCGGGGGCAGCCTGGCGGATTTTCTCAACGGGACGCCGCTGCCGCCCATGACCGCCGCACGCCTGGTGGAGCAGGTGGCCCGCGGCATGCATTACGCGCATGAGCGCGGCATCGTGCACCGCGATCTGAAACCGGCCAATATCCTCCTGGTGAAGAGCGAGGAGCGCGGGGCCGCCAATGAGGTCGTGAGTTCGTCCCTCATTCCCAAGATCACCGATTTCGGCCTGGCCAAGAACGTGGCCGTCACCAACGCGCTGACGACCACGGGCGCCGTGTTTGGCACGCCGTCGTACATGGCGCCGGAGCAAGCGGTCGGCGCGTCCAAGGAGGTCGGCGCCGGCGCGGATGTGTTTGCGCTGGGTGCGGTCTTGTACGAGTGCCTGACAGGCCGGCCTCCCTTCCAGGGGCCGACGCCGACGGAAACTCTACTCAATGTGTTGCAAAGCGAACCGGTGCCCCCGTCTTATTTGCAACGCACAGTGCCGCGCGATCTGGAAACGATCTGCCTAAAGTGCCTGCGGAAGGGAGTGCCACAACGGTATGCCAGCGCCCTGGAGCTGGCGGAAGACCTGCGCCACTTTCAGGCGGGAGAGCCGATACGGGCACGGCCGGTGGGGCGCGTGGAACGCATGCTGAAATGGTGCAAACGCCATCCGGCCGTGGCGGCGCTGTCGGCCATTCTTGTTTTATTTATTGTGGTTGCCGGCAGCCTGGTGACCTGGCAATGGCGGCAAGCGGTGGCAACGCTGGAGGAGCTGCGCCTTGAAAAAGCAGCGCGGGCGCGCCGGCAGGTGGCCGCTCTGCCAGACTCTTCTGCCGCCAGGGTTCCTGCCATCTTGGAGGAACTGGCTTCCAGCCGGGACGATGTCTTGCCCTTGCTACGCCAGTTGTACGAGCAGGAGCAAGACCGGGGACGAAAAATGCGACTGGCCCTGGCCCTGTTGCCAGTAGAGCCCGAAATGTTGCGGCAACCGCTAGTGAATTGGATGTTGACCGTGGAGGATCCAGCCGAAGTCTTGCTGGTTCGGGACGCATTGCAGCCGTATGCCGCCAAACTAATCGGGCCGCTGTGGGCCAAGGCACAAAACAGCGAGACATCCGACGCTGAGCGTTTCCGGGCATTGGTGGCCCTGGCGGCATATGACCCGCAGAGCAGCCACTGGCAAGCTTCCGGCCCGGTGGCGGTGGCATATCTGCTTTGGACCAATCCGCTGCACCGAGGTCGTTGGGCCGACGCGCTGCGTGCCGTGGACCAGCATCTGTTCGCTCCTCTGGCCGATGCCAGTTATTATCCTCTCAAAGCTGGCACGACCTGGCATTACAAAACGGTCAAGGGCGGCGGTGCAGAGGAGACACGGATTCAGCAGGTCGTCAAGATTGAGAAAATCGACGGCATATCGCTTGCTCGTTTGGACGTGACCCTGCCCGACGCCACCCCGACCTTGACCGAACACCTGAGCACCACCGCCACAGGACTTTTCCGCCACAGGTATCTTGGCCTCGACATCGTGCCGCCCCTTTGTCTGTTGAAATTTCCCATCAAAATTGGAGAAACGTGGGAATCGGAGTACACCGCCGGCGTGGAAAGGGGCAAGACAAGGTCCTTGGTAGGCGCCGAGGACGTCGAGGTGCCGGCAGGCAAATTCAAGACGGTGTTTGTCAAACTTGATGTTGTCAACCCGGATGGCAATATCACGAAGAGCGTTACCTTCTGGTATGCGCCGGACATTGGCCCGGTCAAACAACTCGTCATCTCCCCCTTGACGAAAGGAGACGTGCTCGTCCTTGCATACAACACCGCGGCGATTATGGGCGCAGCGCCGGCAATCGCGCCAGTGCTGGCGGGGTCTTTTGCTTACCTCGGCACCAACAATACCACCCTTTTGCTCGAAAAGTTCGAAGAGGGCAAGTAAACAACTGGCAGGATTGGCTCACGGCCGCTGGACACACACTACGGCCTGGAATGTGAAAAAGCCGGTGGGACCCAAGGTCCCACCGGCTTCTCCTTTCTATAGCAGCGGAAGTCGCCAGACTTCCGGCTTGGTGTCGCGAAGTGATCGGAAGTCTGGCGACCTCCGCTACGCTCCTGGGCGGTTAGTTGCCGCCACCATTCTTGAGATCGGATGGCAGAACAAAGAGGCTGTCGGGGATGGCAACGTTGTGCTGCACCGAATCGATGACCACAAAGATGTCCCCCTCGGCGCTGCTGATGGTCGTGCTAAAGGCCAACGTCACGCCATCCACTTTCTTGTGGTCGCCATTGGTGATCACCACGTCCACGGGGCCTTCGGGTGTATCCAGCTTGGCTTCACTCTGCACGAGCAGGCCGGTAGCCTTGTCGTAGTAATTGATCACGACATCGCCTTTCTGGGAGGTCAGGCTGACCTTGTAAGCGGCCTTGCCATCGAGATCGACTTCGCCAAGCAAGGCAACTTGTTTGTAATCCGTGCGCCAGTTGCCGATTCGTGCGTAGGTCTCGGCCATTTCCTTGGCTTTGCGGAACGCTTCTGCTTTTTCATCGCCATCCAGAATGCGGTCGCCGGAGAGGTCGCCCGTGACCCAGGCCATGTTGCCGTTGACAACGGTCGTTTCCGAACCGATGCCGTCGATGCTGATTTCCATGCACGTCTTGTTGGGCCCGGCGTAGTGGGCGACGATGTTGATGTCAACACCGTCCACGGAGACGGTTGCTTGCATGATGAAAGTCTTGATCTTCGAGTTGGCCTCTTTGCCGCCCATGGCCTCGGCTTCGCGGTCGAGAATGTCTTCCACGCGCGGGCGGTCTTGCTTGATTTCCTGGGCGGCAACCGGTGAGCTGGCACTCCAGCAGACGGCGGCCAGGCTTAACGAAAGAACAGAAGCAAAAAGAATGCGTTTCATCGTCGTAATCTCCAAAAACGTTGACAAGAGTCGAATAATAGCCGGCGGGTTTTCCGGGAGTCACCAGGGCCGCCGTCATTTGCGAAACCAACATGGTTCCGCTCGCCAGGTAGTACGAAGGGTTTGGACACCGAATGGTTTTTTTTGAAAAATAACCTGCCAATTAAAAAACAAAGCGGAGCGAACAGGCGTCATCTGTTCGCTCCGCTGAAAAAAGTCGATTTTGTTTGCTTGCTCACTCTGCTGGCGGCTTTTGGCGCCAGAGTCCGCCTGCCTCCCGTTTGCGAAAGAGCTTGACCGCGACGCTGAGAACCAGGGAAACAATGCCAAAAGCGATAGCGGTCGAGACGAGATTGACCGTCCTGACGCCCCAAGTGTCATCCAGACCCGGGCAAAGGAGCGGGCCTGCCAGGCGGGCGAACGGGATGCCAATGCCGAAGGACAAGGAAAAGATGACGACGAACAACGCGTTGCTCGCGGGAGAAGATTGATTGGGCGTGTTTGACATTGTGGATCATTCCTTCTGCGCCGGTTGTTAACAGGTTTGGCCGCCACGGCGCCCTGGCGGTTTGTTTTGGAAGTAACCGTTGCGGGGCCAACAAGACCCCGCGTGTAAGGAGGTACGCGGGATTTGGACAGCAAACCTCGCTGGCGCTTCGGGTTAGTGCGTAATGCAAACTAACCCGAAGCGCCAGCGAGGTTTAGGTCTGGAGTTTCATGCACACAGGTCGGCCACAACCTCACGTTCACGCAAGCGGTAAAGGCCCAAGGCGGCCAGCAGCGAAGTCAATGTCGCAACAATTGCAACCAGCCCCACGATGCACACCTGAACGTCCGTAGTCTCAAATGATTGGGAAAGGACTTCAGTCCGCATCAACACCTGCATGCAGGCGTTGACCAGGAAATGCATCAGTATCGGCACCCAAAGTGAACGAGTCGCCAGATAAATCGCGTGGGCGACGATGCCGAAGATAAAGGCCAAGACGATCTGAGGTATGTTGCCGTGAACTATCGCAAAGATTGCCGACGTGAACAGCACGCCGACCACCACGCCGTAACGACCCAACAGCAGGCGGCCCAGGAAACCGCGGTGGAAAATTTCTTCGTTCACTGCCGGGGCGACGGCAAAAACGATCAGAGCATACCACAAAGCCGGGAGGGAGCCGGAAGTGGGCAGCGGTCCGTCGCCGTCGCCGGCCAGGAGGCCCATTATGCCAGCACTCAAAAATACCACGGCAGGCAGACAGAGCACTGCCAGTAGACAGTGGACCACCCGAGGCCGGCGGAGATGAATGGCGCTTTTCCAACTCGGGCCAACTCGGGCTTTCAGGAGGAATATGCCCAGCCCCAACGCCAGCACCCTGCCGCAAAGCATGAGATGGTGGTTGTAGCTGTCCATGTCGGGATTGGCGCCCGCAATCAACGTCAAAACTGCGAAACCGACTGCGGGAACAAAATGTGCGACCATCCAGGCGCCGGTCCAGAACAACGCCTCGAACCAGGCCGGTGGCGGCGTGGGGGTTGCCGGGAGATTGTCCATCAATGGCGGTTTTACGGGGACTTGGCCAAAGAAAATGGATTTCGGTTTCACGAATGCAAGGGGTGTCATGGCAGGGCCTTTCTGAATGCTTGGAATTGCAAAACAATATTGAGGCACTTTTCCGAGCCAATCAGGCGCGGATCGGGACCGGTCGCGGTCCAGGCATGAGAAGGTACGCGGGATTTGGACAGCACCACGGCCGGGGCTGGAGGGCAAAGGTTAAAGACCGCGGCTACAGCGCCTTATGGTTGGGACACGTCGTGGCGCTCGGAATTGCAATGACAACTGACCTGACGCCTGATAGCATCGAAGACAACCACGAGAGCTGTGATGCGATATATTGTTGTCATTTCAGCGCTGATCCTTCTTCCCGGACCGCTTTTCGCGTCGAATGATGCCGTTGACTTCAACCGCGACATTCGCCCGATCCTGGCCGAGAATTGCTTCAGTTGCCATGGCCAAGATGCCAGCAAGCGCAAAGCCAAGCTTCGGCTCGATGAACGGCAGTCCGCGATTGATGCCGGCGCGATCGCGCCCAAAAACACGGCTGCCAGTGAACTCATCCAGCGGATCTTTGCCGACGATCCCGACACGCGAATGCCGCCGCTCAAATCCAATCGGAAATTGTCGGCCGAACAGAAAGATCTTCTCAAACGCTGGATCGAGGAAGGCGCCGAATACAAGCCTCACTGGGCCTTCGTGGCGCCAGTTCGGCCCGTCTTGCCGAAAGTGAAGCAAAGCAACTGGGTGCGGAACCCTATCGACGCTTTCATTATGGCCAAATTGGAAACGGAGGGACTCAAGCCTTCCCCTGAGACCGACCGCGTGACGCTCCTGCGCCGACTCTACAGTGATCTGATTGGCCTACCGCCAACGCCGCAGGAGGTTGACGCCTTCGTCGCCGACAAGAGTGACAACGCTTACGAGAAATTGGTCGACAAATTGCTTGCCAGCAAGCATTATGGCGAACGCCTGGCTCTCCCCTGGCTGGACACCGCCCGCTACGCCGACAGCAACGGCTTTCAGCAGGACGGCGACACCTGGCAATGGTACTGGCGCGACTGGGTCGTCAAGGCGCTCAATGACGATCTCCCCTTCGATCAATTCACCATCTGGCAACTGGCCGGCGATCTATTGCCGAGCGCGACCATCGAACAGAAAATCGCCAGCGGATTCAATCGCAACCATCTGCTCAACGGCGAAGGCGGCGCAATCGCCGAAGAGCAGCGTTTCGTCAACCTCTTCGACCGCATCGATACAACGGCCACCACCTGGCTCGGGTTGACCATGGCCTGTGCCCAGTGCCACGATCACAAGTACGACCCGATCACCATGCGCGATTACTACAGCATGATGGATGCCTTCAACCGCGTGCCTGAGACCGGCATGCCGAAACGCTTTTCGGACCGGATTCGTGTCGCGCCGCCGTTTATCGAATTGCCGACAGAGGAAAACAAGGCAAAGATTCGTGATTTGGAAGCATTAATCGCCAAGGCGGAAAAGAAGGAGCAGAAGGACGCCCTCAATAAGAAATTGACGGAGTACAAGAACGATCAGATTCCGCGCGTCATGGTAATGAGCGATGCCAAACCGCGCAAGACATTTATTCTGGATCGCGGCGAGTATCTCAAACCGAAAGAGCCAGTCTCGTTTGCCACGCCGGCTTTTCTGCCGCCGATGCCCAAGGACTCGCCTCCAAACCGGCTCGGTTTGGCTCGCTGGCTGATCGCTCCGGAAAATGCCTTGACCGCCCGCGTGCAAGTCAACCGCATGTGGCAACACTTCTTCGGCACCGGCCTCGTCAAGACTTCCGAGGACTTGGGCGTTCAGGGCGAGTATCCCATCCACGGGCCGCTGCTCGACTGGCTGGCCGTGGAGTTTCGCGAACGCGGCTGGAGCATGAAGCAGATGCACCGCCTCATCGTCACCAGCGCAACTTATCGGCAATCGAGCAAGATGACCGCCGAGCACAAGACGCGCGATCCGGAAAATCGGTTGTATGCTCGCGCCAGTCGATTTCGCATGCCGGCGATGATTCTGCGGGATTTGGCATTATCGTCGTCCGGTCTACTGCAAAGTCAGATTGGCGGAGCGCCGGTCTATCCTTATCAACCCGATCAAGTCTGGGAGCCGCTGGCCATCACCAAGGAACGCGACTTCACCTATCCCGCCTCCAAAGGCAACGACCTTTATCGCCGCAGCCTCTACACCTTCTGGCGCCGCACCATCAGCCCTGCCAACATCTTTGACGCGTCTAGCCGCCAGGCCTGCCGCGTCAGGCAGTCACTTACCAGCACGCCGCTGCACGCCTTGACCACGCTCAACGATCCCACCTGGGTCGAAGCCGCCCGTGTGCTGGCCGAGAAAAGCATCAAGGCCAGCCCCAATCTCGATGAACGGCTCACGTACGCCTTTCGCCAGGTCGTCAGCCGCAAGCCGAGCGAGAATGACCTCAAGATTCTGACGCGAGCGTTTGAAAAACAAGCCGCGATTTATAAGGCCGAACCGAAAAGTGCCAGGGCGTTTTTGAGCGTGGGGGCGTCGACGCGCGACGAAACAGTTGACCTTACCGAACATGCCGCCATGACGGCGGTGAGTTTGGCGATTTTGAATTTGGATGAGGCGTTGACGCGGGAATAGACATCCATGG
>DASRAT010000091.1:0-2121 GCA_035638015.1 Gemmataceae bacterium
CGGCCGTTCGGACATAACGAGTCCGGTGATTTCCTCCTCAGTGGGGCGCCTCCAAGGGTCACGCGGCAATCTGGCCCCTTCTTCGTAGGAAACGCCACGGACGGGTTCATCGGTCGCCTGTATCTCGGCGGCACGTGTACCGCTGCTTAGCTCTATTCGATCCGTTAGCTCGCCGCAGCCGGGAGCGACGTAGATCTTTATCTTGTCGCTCATTCGCGCCAGCAAGCTCTGCCACGTCGAGGCGGACACCGGGTTCAAGATTCGCACTCCATAAAGGCCGCCGAACGCGTTTTAGAGGACTAGTCCGCAGAAATTTACGCCCAGAACAATCTGTAACCAATTGATTTTACATGAATTAATACCCGGGCGTTGGATTGTCGATGACTGTTGCCCATTTGCAATAGCTGGGGCGTTGTGAGCCAGCTAGGGTGTTAACAGAAATTAACTGTTCTGGTTTGGGGGTAGCGATGATTACCAAGACAAAGCTATTGCTGCTGGGCACCGTGTTTACCTTAGGCGCTACCGCCATGTTGGGGAACACTACGTTAGCAGCCGACCTGCCTCGTAAGGCACCTGTAGCCGCACCAATATATCCGCCGCCGGTTGCGACTTGGGCCGGTTGTTACATCGGTGGCACTGTTGGCGCCGTGAATCACCGTACCACTGGGCACTTTGATACTGAGGGCGGAAGTGCTCCAGAGCCATTTAGCTCTAGCAAGACCGCTGGTATCTACGGGGGCTATCTCGGCTGTAACTGGCAAAATAGGGCATTTGTCTACGGCATTGAAGGTGACTTCAGTGGAATAGGCGGATCAAGCACATCGCAACTTGGTCTTTTCGACTCTGACTATGGCTTCAGCACAAAAGCCCAATGGTTCTCCTCGGTTCGTGGCCGTGCCGGCCTCGCGGTCGACAACGTCATGGTGTATCTCACTGGCGGTGTGGCATTTGCGAACTTCAAAACTACGGCTTTTGACGCTAGCGGCGCCTTTGATTCAGTCACGAATACGAGGACTGGTTGGACGGTGGGTGCGGGTGTGGATTATATGTTCACGCCGAACTGGATCGGAAGGCTTGAATTTCTGTATGCCGATCTTGGAAATAATGGCACTTCGTTCGCCACTACCGGTTACGGCTCCAACCTTTCACATGAGCTCATGATTGGTCGCGTTGGATTGGCATACAAGTGGTAATCCGGCCAACGCGCTGATCGTTTAGGTTTTAGGAAACGGCCGGCCCTTGGGGTCGGCCGTTTTTCGTTTTTGTCCAGCGAATACGAGGACCGACAAACAGAAGAGGCCATCAAGCTGCGCCCAAAAACGATCACGGGGGATTTGGGTAATACGTCACCAAGTGACGGCGGAGAGCACTAAATGGTGGGTCTTGTGTCTGGAAAGGTGGCCCTTGTGACAGGTGCGGGAGCGGGAATTGGTCGCGCCACCGCACTAAAATTTGCCGGCGAAGGCGCCAAGGTTGTTGTCTCCGATGTGAACAGCACTGAAGGCAACGAGACGGTCGCCCTCATCAGGCAAGCGACGGGAGACGCCGTTTTCGTCCGTGCTGACGTAACCGAGGCTGCGGCGGTCGAGGCGCTGATCGCAAGCGCGGTGGCGGCCTTTGGTCGACTTGATTGCGCCTGCAACAACGCCGGTATTGAAGGCAGGGTCGTCCCTCTGGCTGAGCAATCGGAAAAGGATTTCGACACAGTCATGTCTGTCAATGCCAAGGGTACTTTCCTCTGCCTCAAGTACGAGATCGATTGGATGGTAAAAAATGGCGGCGGTGCAATCGTGAATCTTGCTTCCGTCGCGGGGCTGATCGGATTTCCCGGGCTTGGGCCTTATGCCGCTTCCAAACATGCGATCAATGGCCTGACCAAAAATGCCGCGTTGGAATATTCGAAACTGGGAATACGGGTGAATTCGGTTTGCCCGGGAGGAATTGAGACACGCATGCTGGATTCGCTCATCGCCCAGGCCAGCAAGGGACAGCTCAGGACGCGCCAGATGATGGATCCTCTTCATCCTATGGGACGCATTGGAAGGGCAGAGGAGGTGGCTGACCTGATCGTGTGGCTTTGCTCGGATCGAGCGGCTTTTGTGACGGGTGCGAATGTCACAA
>DASRAT010000092.1:0-2262 GCA_035638015.1 Gemmataceae bacterium
CGTCGGGTGACGCCATTGCCACGTTGCTCGAACGCGGGCTCGCTCCGGGCGGCAAGATCAAGGGCTTCAAGCCGCACGCCGTGGCCTTTCTTGGCTACCTGATCGCGCACGAATCACACCACCGGGCCAGATTGGCTGGACGTTGAAGAATAGTGGGCATCCGCTGGACAAGAAAACGGCGTTTGGGATGTGGGAGTGGGGAGTACGTTAGCAGGCGGTCACGGCAACTGGGTCTCTCCCATCAGCCACCGATCGCACTCCCGCGCCGCCCCGCGGCCTTCATTGATCGCCCACACCACCAAGCTCTGGCCTCGGCGCATGTCGCCCGCCGCGAATACACCCGGCACATTTGTCGAAAACTTGCCATGCTCCGCCTTGGCATTGGAGCGTGGATCTTTTTCGACACTGAGTTGATCCAGCAATTGATTGTCCGGCCCCAAGAAACCCATCGCCAACAGCACGAGTTGGGCGGGGAAGACTTGCTCAGAGCCTGCAATGTCACGGAGACCAGGTTTGCCGTTGTCGCGCACCCACTCGACCCGCATGGTGTGCAGTTCCTTGACGTGGCCTCGGTCATCGCCGACGAAGCGTTTGGTGGTGACGCAATACTCGCGCGGATCGCGGCCGAAACGCGCCAGGGCTTCTTCCTGGCCGTAATCGAGTTTGTAAATCTTGGGCCACTGCGGCCAGGGATTGTCGGCGGCACGGGCCAACGGCGGTTGCGGCAAAATCTCGAATTGCAAAAGACTGCGGCAGCCATGACGCATCGCGGTGCCGACGCAATCGGTGCCGGTGTCGCCGCCGCCGATCACGATCACGTCTTTGTCCGTGGCGGAAATGTAACGGCCGTCCGCACGGTTGGAATCGAGCAAGCTTTTGGTGTTGGCGTGGAGAAACTCCATTGCCATGTGAATGCCTGCCAGATTGCGGCCTTCGATGGGCAAGTCACGCGGCTTGGTGGCGCCGCCACAGAGGACAATGGCTTGAAAATCCTGGCGGAGCTTGGCGGCGGGCAAATCCTTGCCGACTTCGCAGCTCGTGACAAACTGCACGCCCTCGGCTTCCATCAAACGAACACGGCGCTCGACAATACCCTTGTCGAGTTTCATGTTGGGAATGCCGTACATGAGCAAACCGCCAATGCGGTCGGCACGTTCGAAAACGGTGACATGATGGCCCGCTTTGTTGAGCTGAGCCGCGGCCGAAAGCCCGGCGGGGCCGGAACCGACCACGGCCACCTTGCGGCCCGTTCGCCGCGCCGGCGGCTCAGGGACGATCCAGCCTTCCTCGAAACCTCTGTCAACAATGGCACATTCGATGCTTTTGATAGTGACTGCCGGTTCGTTGATGCCCAGGACGCACGAGCCCTCACAGGGGGCAGGGCAGACGCGGCCGGTGAATTCCGGGAAATTGTTGGTTTTGTGCAAGCGATCCAGGGCTTCGCGCCACAAACCACGATAGACAAGATCGTTCCATTCGGGAATGAGATTGTTGATCGGGCAGCCGCTGGCCATGCCGTCAAGCAGCGTGCCAGTATGGCAAAAAGGCACGCCGCAATCCATACAGCGGGCGCCCTGATCGCGCAGCATGCCCTCCTCGGCGTGGTCGTGAAACTCATGCCAGTCGCCGATACGCGTTGCCGGCGAGCGCGACATTGGCAGCTCGCGCGGATATTCCAGGAAGCCAGTGGGCTTGCCCATCATTTACCTCTGAAACTTGTCGTCTTCGTTTTCGCTCTCGCTACCACATGCGGTCCCGCCGCGACCAAACGTTTCCGCCGGGAGTCTACCAAAGCCCCAAAACCTTCGAGCGTGCGCGCCCCTAGCAGACTTAAGTCGCCTGGCTGCGCAAATACCACCTCATCCACGGTTTCAAATGCTCCGCATTGAATAATGGCATAACCCGTATGCCTCGATATAGTCTGGCCATTAGCCATCTGGAATGGCACGTCCTTTTTTTGAATCTTGACGCCCGCTTGTTTTAGCAGCAATTCAGGAATCCACGTAAATTCTGACCCAGAATCGACCAGCATCTTCGCAATGGAAGCCCTTTTGCTCGGCCGCGCGGCGTTGATGACAGTGCAATCGGTGTAGAAGATTCCCATATGATTTTTCTCAGTCTAAGCCCGCCATCCCAAAATGCTAAGCCACAAGCGGCATTGAGTTACTTTCCCCCCACGCGCGCCAAATCATGTGCATTCTCCTCAAACGCCGCCATGATCGCATCGTCCTCCGATAACCCTGATGTCTTGAGCCGCCGCTG
>DASRAT010000093.1:0-6163 GCA_035638015.1 Gemmataceae bacterium
CGAAACGCCAGAAATCGGCATCGTTGGTGGTTGACAGCGAGCCTACGCCCAAGGCCGTGAAGAAGCCGCTGCCCGCGGGCGTCTCGGTCATGGGCAGAGCGGTGGCTCCCGGGATCGAATCGTTGTTGATGTTATTTTCGATAGTGCCGGCGGCGGGGTTGGCGATGAAGAACTCGAGCGTGAAGATCGGCACCGAGTTGCCCGCGCGATCGGTGAGGCCGGCGGTAGTCTGGAAGCGGTAGTGCCCCGCCTGGAGCGGGTTGGGGGTAATCGTAAAGCTCACTACGCGGCTGCCCACGCCGGCGTATGCGGGAGTGAGGGCATAGATGGCGTCGTCACCATCGCCGAGCGTGCCATTGGGGCCCGCTTCGCGCAGGCTGTAATTGCCTGGATTGGCGGCCGCCGAGGGCAGCAGGTCTTCGCTGAACGTCGCTGAAAATGCGTCAATCGCGGCGATGACGTTGGGCACGCTGACAAGATCGAGCAGCGGCGCTCCGTCGCTCGTCACCCAGGTGGGCAGCGCTCCCTGGCCGTTTGTCCCTCCAAGTTGACCGTCGTTTTGATTGCTTGTCGAGTCAAGCACCACCCGGGTTGTGGCTGCCTCATCAAATCTCCAGTAGCTGGCCAACCCTGACTCGCTGCCGGTCAGCGCACTGCTGCGATTGTTTGCAATCTCGGCCGCCGAACGCGCCGTATTCCAAAGGCGCAGGTCGTCGAGCTGGCCGTTGAAATAAAATCCGCCTTCGGCGCGACCGAGTTGCAAGGTCGTGGCGGCGGCCGGAACGACAATGGCCGTGGAACTGGTGCCGTCCGCCACGCCGTCGCGGTAGAACGTGTAGGAAGTGCCATTTTTGACCAGGGCCAGGTGATACCAGGTGCCCACTGTGGGCGTCCAGTTGTTCGATTTAAGAAAAACGGAAGTGCCAGTGGTCGTGTTGATATGAAAGAAGGTTGCGTTTGGAATGCCACTGGAGTTGTTGGCATAGCCAAAGATCCATTTGTTTTGGTTGCCGCTGCCGACATCTTTGCTTGCGAAAGTGGCTAGTGTGTTGACGGGCAGGGCATTGAATTTTACCCACGTTTCGATGGTGGCGTTGGCGCCGATGTTGAGTGATCCGTTCGCGGGGTTGCCCATATCGGCGAAGTCGTTGACGCCGTCGAACAGGAGGGAAGAGCCTCCCAAGGCGGGCACGCCAGGGAACCTGGCCGGCACCACCGGACTGGTGTAGCCCCCCAGCGTGCCGGAGTTGACGTTGGGCGACAAGTCGGCAACTGTCGCGCCGGCAATCGCTAGCGTCGCTCTGAACGTGCCAAATCCGTTGATCAAAGCGACATTGCCTGGCAACGCAGCCATGAGGTCATTGCTACTGAAATGGACAGAACCATTATACCCGGTGGCCGTGTTGCCGAAATCATCGAGCGCCGTGACCAAAAAGCTTAAGGGGGTGTTCGCCGCTGCACTGGAAGGCGCTGCGACGCTGAAATGCGAAGCGGCGCCAGGGTTCACAGTGATGGAATTGCTTGTGCCTGCGATGGCGGCGACGGTTGTGTCTGTGGCCGTCAATGTCCTGGTACCAGCCGTTTTCAGCGCGATGCTAAAAGTGCCTGTCCCATTGACAAGCGGTATATCCGGCGGCATTGTTGCCGCGCTATCGGTGCTCGTGAAGTGGACGATGCCGGAGTAAGCCGCCGTTGGGTTATTGGACGCGTCAAGCGCCGTGACGGTAAAGCTAACTGAAGCACCTGCCGCGACGGAAGTTGGCGTGCCGCTTACCGAAAAATGCGTTGCTGGGTTCACGCTCGTGTTGACGAAGATACTCCCGCTGTTGCCACTCAAGCCAGGAACAAAGCTATCCAAAGCGGAGATCGTTTGAGGGCCTGCTGTACGCAGGATGGCGGGAAAGGTGCCCACCCCATTGGTCAAGGGGGTATCGCCCGGCGTGGAGCCATTTGGGTCCGTTTTGGTAAAGTGCACGGAGCCGAAGTATGCCGTTGCTGTGTTGTTGAACGAATCCAAGGCTGCGACTGTGAAATTGAAAGCGACGTTGGCCAACACGCTGGCAGGAGCGCTGACTCCAAAGTGCGTCGCTGCCCCAGGAGAAACGGTGATCGCACTGCTTGTCCCTGAGATGCTGCTCACGGCCTTATCTACCGCCGTCAACGTCCGAATGCCGGCCGTCTTGAAGTTGACTTGGAAACTGCCTACACCGTTAAACAATGTGCTGTCTGCCAAGGTGACAGTGGGATCTGTGCTGCTGATATGGATCACGCCGGTATATCCGGTCGCGGTGTTGTTGAACTGATCCAAAGCAGTCACTGTGAAGCTCACCGGGCTGCCCGCGGTCACGTTGGGCGGTGCGTTGACAGTGAAGTGAGTTGTGGCCGCACCAGGCACTAGGGTGATCGGGTTGCTGGTTCCTGTGATGCTGGTGTTGGCCGTGTCGGTAGCAGTTATCGTTCGGGTGGCTCCGCTCTGTGCACCATCGTTGAACCGCCAATAACCAGCCAACCCGGGCTCGCTGCCGGTCAGCGCCGTGCTCATGCTGCTCTGGATCTGGACGGGGGAGCGGGCGACGCTCCAGATGCGGGCCTCATCCATTTTGCCGCCGGCGAAAACGCCCAACGTCTCATTGTTGAAATCGGACCCAAGTATGACAGGGTGGGTGTCGTAGGCCGGCGTGACGCCGGACGCGTTAGACGCCACCAGGACGCCGTTGATATAGAGGGCTTGAACGGCGGCCAAACTGTCGAAGGTGAACGCGAGGTGATACCAGGTTCCCAGGGTCGGCGTCCATCCATAGGCGACTTGAGTACCGGCGCTCGCGGTCATAGTGATGCCGCGCAGCGCGCCGCTCTCATACCACAGGGCATACGAGTCGTTGGTCCCGGCGCCTACCGTCTTACTCATCAGCACCTGGGTCTGGGTGGACGAGAAGTTGAACCAGGTTTCGAGAGTCAGCGATCCGGCGATCCTCAAGCTCGGCGAGTCGGGGACCTGTGCGAACTGATTGACGCCGTTGAACGCCAGCGCCGGGCTGGAAGCGACGGTCGCTGTCGGCAGCGTCGTGGTTATCACCGTCGTGGGCGTATTCAACGTGACATCGGAACTCAAGACATACAGGGCCTGGTTGCCGGCGGAGGCAGCCGTGTTGGCGGAGACCAGGGCATAGTAGGCGTCATCAGCAGGGGCCGTCAGCGTGGCGTGTGCGCTGCCGGTGGCGGTGGCCAGGACAAGGCCCGGCGAGCCACGCACGATTTGCACTTTCGGGTCCAAGGTGCTGTTGGCCGGCTTGACCGCCGACAGGTCGATACTGTCGCCAGCCCGGAGATTGCCGAGGTTGAAATAGTCGCCGTCCGCCGAGGTGGTGATGTTGCCCGAGACCTTGCCAGTCGCATGGCCTGGTAAATCGGGATTGAGACTGATCGCGCTAGCCGTGGCGGTAGTGCTGTTCGGCTCGGCTTCGGCGCCGATGCCGCGCGACAGGTCCACACGCACGCTGTAGCTGGCCAGCGTATTATTGCCGGAAGAAGTGGTGGCGCGGACATAATAAGTCGCGGTGGCCGTGACGGCAAAGTTGGTGATCTGTGCATGGCCGCCGGAGTCTGTTGCCGAGGTGAGAATGGCGTCGTTGCCGTCGCGCAATTCGATGCGCAGCGACGTGGCGCCGCTGCCGCCGTCACCAGCGACGGAGAGTCGGTCGCCGGCAATCGCGTTGAAACGCCAATAATCAACGTCGTTGGCCACGCCGATGGCCCCGAGGCCCTGACTGGTTTGGAAATTCGGTGGATCCTCAGTTAGCGTGAACGCCGTGGCTTGCAAGAGAGCGTTGTTGGGCTCGAGCTCCGGCACCGACGCGGGGACCACGCGTTCCTCCAGCAGCTCCACCGAGGGCCTCCAATGGCGGCGATGCCAAGGCCATCTCGCTTGAGATTTTTTCGACAACGATCGCCATAGTTTGGGAAATGCCATAAGGCCCTCCTCTAACATTTGACTCGATAAAAAGCTGTAACTGGAATAATGTCGGGCGGAGGTTTTTGGGAACTCACTCGGGCAGCCCCGAGTGATGGTTCATAAGGGCCCAAAAATCGCCATCGTCCAAGGTCGTTCGTTTAAGACATCCGTTAAGCGAACGCAAATGAAGCAGCCAAAAATCGGCAGCTGCCAAGAGGTGCGGGGGTTCGATGACTGCGAATTCGCGACTGACGCTGATTGCTTGGGATTGGCAAACACCTGCGCAGCATTGTTACCTGGACAGGAGCAATCGTCATTGGGAGCGTCCTTTCGAAATCACTAGGGGCGCCGCGCACCTAAATACGCCTTGTTCCGCGTCCCGCGGAATCACCTTCGAGACTCGCTAACCCGTTGTATCGTTGCAACGCCAACAAGCAACAACGAAAGCATTGACAGGCCGTAGGTTACGCCTGAATTCTCAGTCATCTGATGATAAGGGCGCGAATCAAGCCAGATTGGAGCAGTTGACTTTTCTATTGTCAAATGAATTATCGGAGGGGACTTTCCCTGTTTCCTGGCCTGGTTGGAAAGCCGAAAGCGCTAAAACATCAAGAAGCCAGTCCAGATAGGCATCAAAGATCGTCACCGAGGTGGTCGAAGTGGATACGGAGGCCGACCGCGAGCCAGTGGCTATTGCCTCCTGTAGGACTCGAACCTACAACCCGCTGATTAAGAGTCAGCTGCTCTGCCAGTTGAGCTAAGGAGGCTACAGAGACAAAATCTTACGAAACGCCGCCCCCGAGCAGCAAGGGCAAAAAACCCGGCCAGGCCTGGCATTCAGCAATCCTCAATCTCCTTGAGCGCCCCGTTCCTTCTCCCTGGCGCAACCTGTACAATGCCTACCGACCACGACACTGCCCGCGGACGTGAGGTTCGCTGGCGAGCCGCTGCTTTTTGAGGTTTGCGTCCATGATTCCCATCTCCAAAATGGCGTCCCAAGTTCAACCCTCCGCTACGCTGGCGGCCGGCACCAAAGCACGGCAACTGCGAGCCGAGGGCGTCCAGGTTTTCGATTTTAGCGTCGGCGAGCCGGATTTTCCCACGCCCGAGCATATTTGCCGGGCCGCGTTCCAGGCCATGAAAGACGGCCACACGCACTACACGCCCGCGCACGGCATTCCCGAATTGCGTGCCGCCATTGCCAAAACCTATCGCAAGGTCGGCCTGGAAATCACGGCCGAGCAGGTCATCGTCTCCAATGGCGCCAAGCACTCGTTGCACAATTCCCTGGCCGCCGTGGTCGGCCCTGGCGATGAGGTCATCATTCCGGCCCCTTACTGGGTAAGCTACAGCGACCTTGTCCAGATGACTGGCTCTTCGTTTACGCTGGTGCCGACAACCGCGGAAAGCGGTTTCAAGATCTCGCCCGAGCAACTCAGGCGGGCCATTACCAAACGCAGCCGGCTGGTGATGCTCAACTCGCCTGGCAATCCCACCGGGTCTGTCTATTCCCGCCGTGAGCTGGAAGCGTTGGCCGACGTTGTGCTAGAAGCGGACCTCAATGTCATCAGCGACGAGATTTACGAAAAGCTCGTTTTCGGCGACGCCAAGGCAACATGCTTCGCCACGCTGCGTCCCGGCCTGGCTGAACGCACCATCACAGTCAACGGCGTCAGCAAGAGCTATGCCATGACTGGCTGGCGCATGGGTTGGGCGGTTGGCCCCATGCATGTCATCAAAGCCATGACCAACATCCAGAGCCAGGAGACGAGCAGTCCGTCGAGCATCAGTCAATATGCGTCGATCGCAGCTCTGGAAGGCGATCAACAATGTGTCGAGACCATGCGCCGCGAATTCGAGGCTCGCCGGGATCTCGTTTGCAAGCGTCTGGCGGAGTTGCCGGGCATACGTTGTGCGACGCCGCAGGGCGCTTTCTACGCGTTCTTTGACATTTCCGCTCACCTTGGCCGCACATTGGGTGGCCGGAAGATCACCGATTCAATTGGTTTCTGCATGGCGGCGCTGGAAGCAGCTCATGTCAACCTTGTGGCAGGCGCCGCGTTTGGGACTGAAGGTTACGCCCGCATGTCGTTCGCGACCAGCCGGGAACAGATCAACGGTGGGTTGGATCGGCTGGGCACGTTTTTGCAATAAACGAGCGGCGGGGTTTATCCCCGCCGGACAACGCCGGGACAAGCCCGGCGGCTCGTC
>DASRAT010000094.1:0-13231 GCA_035638015.1 Gemmataceae bacterium
ACGGAAATCTCCGGCCGCAATCGCGTCTGGCGCAAACTAGTCAGCGACTCGATCCGCACCGATCCCGAATGGATGAACGGCGATTACAAGACACAGCCGCGCGGTTTGCGCATCGCGGTGGAGATGCTGTTTCTTGTGAGCAGCAACTCGGTGCTTCGACAGAAAGAAGGGCCAACGCTGAAAGAAGCGGACGAGATGCTGGAGAAAAACATCGCCGCGCGATTAAAGGTGACCGACGCCAACGACCTGCTTTACGCGGTCGAAAGCTCGTGGGATTACAATCCTGGCATCGGGCTAGAAAAGATCAAAGCTCCGCTGTTCGCCGTCAATTTCGCGGACGATCTGATCAATCCGCCGGAGCTGGGCATTCTCGAAAAGGAAATCAAACGGGTGCCCAAAGGCACAGCAGTGGTGATGCCGTTGACGCCGGATACGATTGGCCACGGCACGCACACCAAGGCGGTTGTTTGGAAACATCATTTAGAAAAACTGCTTAAGGATTCGGCACGGTAAAAATTGGTTGCAGAGTCAGGAAGCCCGGCGCGTTTTCTTCACTTTGGTCTTGGCGGGAGTGGAAGGACTCTTTACTCCTGCTCTTTTCGCAAGCTCCTCCAAGGAAATGCTGTCAAGCCATTTGTGCCGTTCCTTGGTGTAATCGCCTTTGCCTGGCGAAAAGAATTGCATGAAGCGGATGTAACCAACCACCCCAAGCTCTTTTTTCAGCGCTGCCAAACCACGTGTGACAATTTCGTCAAGGATCTTGTCCATGAGTAATCTCCTTGAGCCAGTCAACCGGATTGCGGACCGGGACAGCTAGCTTGCCAGTGTGGCGATTCGCGGTACGACACAATTGATCGTCACAGCTAAGCAATACATCTGCGTTGAGTTCTTCGGCCGCCGCAACATGCAAAGCATCAAGCGGTTTGAAACCCAAGCGGCAAAGCTCGGTTGCGCGTGAAAAGGTTGTTGCGTTCAACTGGTGGACGGCGCCGGTCGTTGGTATACGCAACTCCATTTTTCGACGCAACGCCACGTCTGGAATAGCAGCGATTTCCAGCGTTGCCGCCGTTGACGAAACCTGCAGCCAATCCCCAATCGCGATTTTCCGCAGCACTTCTTCGACGGCGTCGGCTTCCCGCCGATTTCTTTCTTGGGCCAAATCGTCAAACGCTCGGCCCAAGCTCGACGGATCAAAATAGATCCTTTGCGTAGCCATTATTGCAGCCGATCAAACTGGGAATCAATAGCGCGTTTTCCTACTTCCTCAGCGATTCCACATCAACCTTACCCCCATCCTTCCACAGATGTTTCCCCGACGCCGTCGGCACCGTCCAGGTGTTGTACTTGGTGTCCTTGAGATGATCCAAATAAGATGCCTTGCGGGCGATCACCACCCATTCTGAGCTATACAGCGCCGGATTGTCGTCGCCCCAGGCGCCGCTGCAATGCTTGACGGCGTATCCCAAGTCCTTGGCGGCGTCCGCCAGCGGGGCGGTGAGATTGTAATCGCGATGGGTAACGTGAAAACACAGCAGTCCCTTTTCGTTCGTGCTGTCCATAAATTCCTTGAGCGCTTCCTTGGTGAAGAAGTTGGTGTTGATGTCCGCCAGGCCATTCTTGGTCGCTTCGACGATTAGGACAGAATAAGTCCCTTTGGGGCCCGTCTTGGCAAGCATCGAGCGCTCGTCGCCGTTGATCATTTTCACGACGCTGCCGCGTGCCGTGGCGTCTGCAAGGTAAGTGAACTGACGCGGCTGGCTTTTGGACTGCATGGAAAACGCATCAATCTCAGGCGTGTTGTTGTAAAAGTCAATCCTGGTGCCTTTCTTGGCGTAGGCGGCAACGGACCCCGTTGTCAGCCTGAGCACGCCAATCGCCGGTTCGGGCCAGGCGGGCGCGAGCAACGAAGCCAGCGGGCCGAGCGGTTTGATGTCCGCTGGGTTGAATTTGCCAAGCACCTGGCCCAGGGGGCCGTCCATGTGGTAGTAGGCAGTCGGCGTGCGGCTATTGTTTCCCCACAACTTGGAGTCGGTGGCCTCGAACTGGAAGCCGTAGGTTACGCCGCCGATCAGTAAGTCCTTGCGGACCACCTTGCCCTTGCTGAATTCCTCATGGACCTGGAATTGGCCTTTGTCGCCGGCGGCGAATCGGCACAGGCGCAGGTGGACTTTGGCCGGGTCGATCAGTTTTTGAGCGCCTTTATCCGTGATTTTGGTCTTGGCCACGTAAACCGAATCGAGTAACGGCAATTTAAGCAGCGCTTCCACGCCGTCATCGGAGACGGTAGTTCCAGTAAGGTCCAGCGAACGAACGCCGTCGATCTTGCCCAATGTCGCCAGGCCCTTGTCGGTGATCGCGGTGAACGCCAGCTTCAGTCCTTTGAGCGCTTTGGCGCCGGCCGCCAACTTCTCCAGCCCGGCATCGGTGATCTTGGTTCCGGAAAGGTCGATCTCTTCAAGCCCGGTCATGGCGGCGATGTGCGGCACCACCGCATCGGTCACCGCTGTTGAGTTGAGCTTGAGCCAGAGAATGTCCTTGGCATTGGCCAGCGGCGCCAGATCGGCATCGGTGAGCTTGACGCCGCTGAGGTCGATTTCATATTGGTTTTTCCCTTTGGCCCAATCCAAATGCCGATATTTGCCGCCGAGCTTGGTGACAAGGGTGCCCACCGCATTGACGCCCTTCTCCTCGGCTTTGGTTTTCTCTTCGACCTTGGCTTTGTCTTCCGTCTTCGGAGTTTTGTCCGGCGTCTTGGGCGATTTCTCGGCGACTGCCGGGATGCCTTTCCCTTCCACGGTGCCTTGTAGCACGGTTACCGTTTTGCCGTCGGAATAGACCAACAGATGAACCAGTTGACCTTTGGTGAGGGCCATCGCACTTGATTTTTTGGGGGTCAACTTGGTACCGGTTTTGTCCACGAGCATGTAGCTAGAGTTGAAATCCGTGGTGAGCTTCATTTCCTCGCCGGAGCTTTCCACTTGAATTGTCAGGACCCCCGTGGCCACGGACACCACATGACCGGTAATCGCGTGGACACCCTCCGGCGGGATGGGGGCCGTTTTGGCGGGCTGCGGAGCCTGGACTAATGCTAAGAGGATTCCGCTTACGACGTGCACCATTGTATACTCCTACAGCGAGAGAGAGTTTGTAATTGCCGGCTGGTATTTCCGTCTTGGCGAGCGCGGTTCAATCGGCCATCAAGCCACGAACCGCGTGTTGGCAGATTGTGTGTCATCCCATGCGTTACACTGAACCCTATGGAATTGCCTGGTCAAATCAAGCGCAGGCCAAGTGAATGGTGCCACTTTAACCGCCCGCTGGTCCCATCGCAACCATGAACCTTACAATGATTCAAACTGTCATTCCGCCAAGCCCGAAATGCCGTGGATTATGGACTCGCACACCCTCGACCTTTTGGAATTCCACAAAATCCGCGACCTGGTCGCCGGTTATGCCGCCTGCTCGCTCGGCAAAGAGCTGGCCCGGCAGGCCGAGCCCTCCACCGAACTAGAAAAAATCCGTTCCGAGCTGGCACTTGTCAGCGAAATGGTTCTCGCCCTCACTGTTGGTCAAACGCCGCCCTTCGGCGGCCTGCATGATGTCCGCCTCACCGCACGCCGGGCCGCCATTGGCGCCATGCTCACCGCCGATCAACTGCTCGAAATCGCCGAAACCTTGACATGCACCGGCAACATCTACCGCTATCGCACCCGCCTCGATGCTCGCTGTCAGCGGCTCATCGCTTTGCTCACGCCCGTCGAAGATCTCGGCATGGTGGCCAAAACCATTTGCGGCAGCATCGATAGTCGTGGCCATGTGCTAGATATGGCCAGTTCGGAGCTGGCCGCCATCCGCCGTAAGCTCGCCGATGTGGAAGAGCGGGTCCAAAATCAGATCAAACGCTTGCTGCGCGATCCCGAACTGCGAAAAATCTTGCGTTACCCTAACGCCACCGTCAGCGGTGATCATTACGTGTTGCCCGTGTCCGTCAATTTCCGCCATAAAATCCACGGCGTTGTCCACCGCACCAGCGGCACGGGCGAAACCATCTTCGTCGAGCCAACCAGCGTCGCCACGCTCAGCGCCGAGCGCGTGGTGCTCAAGGGCGATGAAGACCGCGAAATCAAACGGGTTTTGCGTAAACTGAGCGCCGACGTAGCCCGCGTGGCCAGACCGCTGGCGATCGCTGTTGATATTCTCTCCCAGCTCGATTACATCAGCGCCCGCGCCCGTTTCAGCCGCGATTTCCAAATGTCCGCCCCGGACATCAACACCGACGGCAAGTTGTGGCTGCGGCTGGCGCGGCATCCGCTGTTGGAGAATCTGTTCCGCTCGGAAGGGGTTAGGGGTGAGGGGTCAGGGGGCAGCAACACCGCGGCTCTGACCTCTGACCTCTCACCCCTGACCCCTGCACGCAACGTTGTCCCCATCGATGTTCGCCTCGGCCACGGCTTCAATCTGCTCATCATTACCGGGCCCAACACCGGCGGCAAAACGGTCACTCTTAAGACGACTGGGTTGTTGTGCTTGATGGCCCAAAGCGGTATGCACATTCCGGCCGCCGACGGCAGCGTGGTTCCCGTTTTTCAGCAAATATTCGCGGACATCGGCGACGAGCAAAGCCTGGAGCAATCACTCAGCACCTTCAGCTCGCACGTTTCGCGCATCGCCCACATTCTGAAAACAGTAGATGCAAAAAGTCTCGTGCTCCTCGACGAACTGGGCGCCGGCACCGATCCGACTGAAGGCGCCGCCCTGGGCCGGGCGATCCTGGACGAACTCGATCAGATGGAGTGCAGGGCGATGGTTACCACCCACCTCGGCGACTTGAAAACTTACGCCTTCAACAATCAACGTGCCGAAAACGCCGCTGTCGAATTTGACGTGGAAACGTTGCGGCCAACCTACCGCTTGCTCATCGGCCAATTCGGCATGAGCAACGCCCTCCGCATCGCCCGCCGTCTGAAGATGCCGCGCGATTTGATTCGACGAGCGCAGCGCTATCTGCGTCGCAAACAAAAACGAGCGCCGGAAGTGGCCCAACTCCAACGCATGCGCGAGGAAGCCGAAAAAGCCCGCGAAGTGGCCATGCTGGCTCAACAGGAAGCCGAGCGGCAAGGCGAAGAATATCGGCAAAAACTGCTGCAAGCCGAACGCGAAAGCAAAGCTGCCGCAGAATTAAAAGCCGCACGATTAAAGTTGAAAGCCACCGACGAAGTTCGCGTAGCGCGATTTGACAGGGTAGGCCGCATCGTGCGCGTCGATCATCGCAAGAACACCGCAATTGTCAGCGTCGGACTGGGCCAGTGGGAAGTGCCGTTGGAAGAGGTTTTTCCGCTGCCGGAATAGTAGTATCCCGGCTTGCCGTTTCGCGCTTCACCAAAAGCGCATCTTCGATCCTTCGCAGCCGGCTCGCGTTGCGAAGGCTCAAATAAAACGCCCCCCCTGCTAATATCAAAGCCAACCCGGCGGCCAACGCCATGATGGTATGGCCCTGCAACCAATCCATGGCACCATAGGTAGACGCCTCATTCGCCCCCGAGGCATTTTGCAAGTCCGCCGCGGGAATCAAGATTTGTTTGTGATGCACCTCCCCATCCGCGTTATGCCACACACGAACGGTGAGATCCTCCGCCTTGGGATACCAAAACACATATTGCCCTTGCTCATTGAGCACGCCCGGCTGAGCCAGCAATTCGCCATTCGTCCGGTAAATCTTGATGATCCCATCCTTGGCAAACTCGCCCAGGCTATAACGGCCCAGATAACTCTCAATCTTGACGAGATTGTTCGGCAACACCTTGTAGGTGACGTTCAACTGATGCGCCAGGGCCGACCGTGGCGTTGCCACCAGCGCTGATACCGTGAGAATCATGGCCCAGAGTAGTTTCCCCATGGAACACCTCATTCGACGTTCCCCACCCGATCATCGTCGGTTTTACTTTTACCAGAAACCCAACCAAAAACCCGACAATCACACCTTCGAGCGCCGCCACCGGCAGGTAAAACAAAACCAACAATCGCGCCGGCACCGTCAAATCCATCTCCGAACCGAAAACCAGCGCGACATAATTCAGCGCTATTGTAGCGAGCACCGCCAGCGTACCGACGACAAAACCGGCCATGATTTCCAAAATCGTCAAGCTCCGTCGCCGCAGCCACGTCGCCCGTCGCATGGCTGAAAACGCCACACTCGCCGCCAAGGCCGGCAACAACATGATGCAAGTGTTCACCCCAATCGCCGTGAATCCGCCATGCTGGAGCAAGACCGCCTGCAAGGTCAGACCGATGGGAATGGCCAGCGCCGCCCGCCGCCCGAGAATGACGCCAACCAAGCCATTGAAAAGCAAATGCCAGCTCGACGGCCCCATCTTGATGTGAATCGACGACGCGACAAAAAAAGCCGCCGTCAGCAATGCAATTTGGGGAATCTCCTCATCGCGAATGCGCCAGGCGCCGTAAAGCGCAAATAATCCCGAAATGATAAAGCCCCCGGCCAGCCAGGTGCTTTGCAAAACTCCGTCGCTGATGTGAACGGCGAACAGGGATGGGAGTAGGGCAAGGGACATGAAGGTGTTGTAGGTTGGCCATGAACGCTTGGCGAGCCGGGAGCTTTGCGTGAAGCCACTTTGCCAAATGACCCACGTTCTGCTCTCATTTCCCCTTCCCAAACACCTCCCGAAACCCCCGCAGATGCTCCGTCAGCACTTGCTTCAATTTCCCCCCCGGCATCTGTTCCGCCTGCTGAAACACCAGTCGCACCACATCGCTCTCCGCCCGGTGTCCGGCGATTTGCGGCTGCACGCCGAGGCCATCCAGTTGGCTCAGATTGAATTGACCTTTCTTTCCCAAAAACCGGCAATCCAATCCGCGGAAATCCTTGGTCCGCCACTGTGCCCATGAGCGGCCGATGCCAGGGACCTTTAGCTTTATGGCATCGCGAGTGTCCCATTCGATTTCGATTTTGGGCTCCACCGAGCGGACAATGTCGATCAATCGCTTGAGCAGCCCGCGGTCCCACATGATCGTTTTGCCGGGTTTGAAACCCTTGTCGCCTTCGTGCCAGCGTTGGCCCATGACTTTCCACGGCATCACGTCTTCGGGCTTGAGCCGTTGTTTGGTGAGGCTGGCCTGGAATGACTTCACTGCTTGATCGAGAAACGTTTGAAACGCGGGCGTGTCGATCTCACTCAGGCGATGGGCCAGTACCATCACCTCTTGCCAGGGGCCTTTGCGATTTTTGACGCGGACGCGCTCTTCATTGCTGTAGGCCTGGACGCCGGGCGTGTCATTGAGCGTGGGAATGGCCAGACGCTCAACGAGTTCGCCCTGCTTGAAGGCATTGCGAGCGACACGGAAGACGAGGCGGACGCACCATTCCATACCGCTGTGACCGTGGAAAAACCAACCCTGGCTTTTGTTAACGGCGGCGATCTCGATGACGCTGCGGTGATTCCAGTTGGTGGGGCTGAACGCGCCGCGTTTGCGGATTTCCTTTTCGACCCAGTCGTAAATTGCGCCTTCCCAGCGGCACGGCTGGCCATTGAGACTGACGCGGTCCTGCGTGTGCCAGCGATGGCCGTCGGTTTCCCACGGCATCTTCGCGTCTTTGCCGACGGCCTCCAGCGCGACATCGCCAGCTTGCTGTTTCGCGGCGGCCATTGGATCGAACTTTGCCCGTTCAGCCAGCGGCCCGGCGGCAAGAACATCGGCCAGGATCATTCCGGTGTGTGATTCCCGCACCTTGGCGACAATCTCGGGCGGCCCCGCCGCGACGAGTTGGCCGCCAGCTCCGCCTGCTTCGGGTCCGAGATCGATCACCCAATCCGCCGTCTTGATGACATCCAGATTATGTTCAACGACAATGACAGTGTTGCCAAGATCGACCAGGCGATTGAGCACATCAAGCAATTTGCGGATGTCATCGAAGTGCAGACCGGTGGTCGGCTCGTCGAGCAAATAAACAGTTTTCCCGGTGTTGGGCCGCGACAATTCAGCGGCAAGTTTGACACGCTGGGCTTCACCGCCGGAGAGCGTTGGCGCGGCCTGGCCGAGCGCCATATATTCCAAACCGACATCGGCAAGCGTTTCCAAAACGCGGCGAATTTTGGGAATATTGGCGAACAATTCCAGCGCTTCCGAGACACGCATTGTCAACACATCGGCGATGCTCTTGCCTTTGTACTTTACGGCGAGCGTTTCAGGGTTGTAGCGGCTGCCATGGCAAACATCACACTCGACCCAGACATCGGGCAAAAAGTGCATCTCGATTTTCTTTTGACCGTTGCCCTCGCAGGCTTCGCACCGGCCGCCTTTTTGGTTGAAGCTGAACCGCTTCGCCGCATAGCCGCGAACTTTGGACTCCGGCATTTGGGCGAAAAGCTGGCGGATTAAATCGAAAACGCCCGTATATGTCGCCGGATTGGAACTGGGCGAATTGCCGATCGGGTCTTGATCGACGTTGATGACCTTGTCGATATGAGCGAGGCCGACCACGTCGTCATGAGCGCCGACGACCGTGCGAGCGCGATTGAGCCTGCGTGCCAGCGTGTTGTAAAGGATTTCATTGACCAGCGACGATTTGCCGGAGCCGCTGACGCCGGTGACGGCGACGAACAAACCCAGTGGGAAATCAACGTCAATGTGTTTGAGATTATTTTGCCGCGCGCCTTTGACGGTCAGCATCGGATGGCTCTTCGTCACGGGCCGGCGATTGCTGGGCACGGGGATGGCCTTCGCCCCGGCGAGGTATTGGCCGGTGAGCGAGGCCTTGGCTCGCAGCACTTGCTTGGGCGCTCCCTGGGCCGTGATTTCGCCGCCGCGGTCACCGGCGCCGGGGCCGAAATCGAGCAAATAATCAGCAGCGGCGATCACTTCGCGGTCATGTTCCACGAGGACGAGTGTGTTGCCAAGATCGCGGAGGTGCGCCAGGGCCTTGAGCAAGCGGCGATTGTCGCGTGGATGCAGGCCAATGGTCGGTTCGTCAAGCACATACAAAACACCCGTGAGCCCGCTGCCGATCTGACTGGCAAGGCGAATGCGTTGCGACTCACCGCCGCTGAGCGTGGGTGTCGGCCGGCCCAAACTCAGATAATCGAGGCCTACGTCCACCAGGAATTGCAGGCGGCTGCTGATCTCGCGCAACAAATCGCCGGCGACTTGTTGTTGATCTTTGGCGAGCTTCAAGCCTTTGAAGAGATCCAATGTCTCTTGCAACGGCAGTTGACAAACGTCGCCCAGCGTGCGGTTTTGAAAACGGCAGGCCGCGGCGTCATCGCGCAAGCGCGAGCCGTGGCATGTAGCACATGGCACTTCGCTGACGACATGATCAAGCTTTTGCCGATAGAAGAAACTGACCCGCGACGCTTCATCGATGGCCGGCATCAAGCCCTTGTACTGGAAGCGAACACCATTGCTGTCGAGGTCGATCCAGTTCTCGCCCGCGCCTTGCAGAACCATCCGCTGCTGACCTGGTTCCAAATCCTCAAATGGAACATCCAGGGAAAAGCCGCCGTGCCGCGCCAGTGCTTCGGCGAACTTCGCAAAGGGCGTTTCTGAAGCCAAATCCGGCCAGGCGGCAATGGCGCCACCACGCAGTGATAGACGCGGATCACGGATTAACACGGATTGATTGGCGCCGCGCTGGAACCCAAGCCCCTCGCAAGTCGGGCACCAGCCGAGCGGGCTGTTAAACGAGAAATGATGCGGATTGAGCGGCTCAAACGACCGGCCGCACTGATCGCAGGCAAAGTGCTGACTATAGCGATCCACTTTCCACTGCGTTTCATCCTTGGTGTCATCGACGTGAGCCACATGCGCCACGCCGCGGCCCAGCTCCAATGCCGCCTCCACAGCGTCGGCAAATCGTCCACGCTGGTTGCCGCGCACGATCAACCGATCAACCACCACATCAATGCGGTGCTTACGGCGATGGTCGATGGCCGGCGGCTCCTCAACGTTAAACGATTTGCCATCGACACGCATGCGCACAAAGCCGGTGCGTCGAATCTCGTCCCAGAGGGCTTCGTATTTTTCCTGGCCGCGCCGTTCCACCGGCGCCATCACGTAGAGTTTCGTCCCTTCCGGGAGCGACAGAATCTTGTCAATAATCTCATCCGCCGTTTGTGTCCCGATAGGAATCTGACAGGCGGGACAATACGGCTGTCCCAAACGGGCGTAAAGGATGCGGAGGTAATCGTAAATCTCCGTGACGGTGCCGACCGTGGACCGCGGGCTTTTGCTGGTCGTTTTCTGTTCAATGCTGATGGCCGGTGACAGCCCAGTGACACGCTCGACCTTTGGCTTTTCCACCTGACCAAGAAACTGACGGGCATAGGCCGACAGCGATTCGACATAGCGGCGTTGCCCTTCGGCATAAATGGTGTCGATCGCGAGCGAACTTTTCCCCGAGCCGCTCGGGCCGCAGCATACGGTCATCTTGTCGCGCGGCAGCGACACCGTGATGTTCCTGAGGTTGTGCTGGCGAGCGCCTTCGACGGTCAGTTCAGTTAACGGCTTTCGGCTTTCGGCTTTCGGCTTTCGGCCCTTGGCTTTGGGTTTGGGGGCCGTCAGCCTTTGGCCCAGCGATGGCCGCAAGGCCTGGCCTGTGTACGATGCCTCGCACGCGGCGACTTGTTCGGGTGTGCCGCTGGAGACGATTTGTCCGCCGCCGACACCGCCTTCGGGCCCGAGATCAATCAACCAATCTGCCGTTTTGATGACATCCAAATTGTGTTCGATCACAACAACGGTGTTGCCCGCTTCGACGAAGCTCTGCAAGACTTCGAGCAATTTTTGGATGTCCTCGAAATGCAGGCCGGTCGTCGGTTCGTCCAAAACATAGAGCGTCTTGCCGGTGCTGCGGCGAACAAGCTCGCGCGCCAGCTTGATGCGCTGCGCCTCGCCGCCGGACAGCGTCGGCGACGGCTGGCCGAGCTTGATGTAATCCAGGCCAACGTCGTGCAAGGTTTGCAACATCGGCCGAATCTTGGGCACGTTGGTGAAATGCTCAAGCGCCTCCTGTACGTCCATTTCCAGCACATCGTGGATATTCTTGTCCTTGAAGCGGATCTGCAGCGTCTCGCGGTTGAAGCGGCGGCCCTCGCACACAGGACACGTCACCCAAACATCGGCCAAGAAATCCATTTCCAACTTGTTGGAGCCGTTGCCCTCGCACGCCTCGCAACGCCCACCGGGGCGATTGAAGCTGAACCTGCCCGGCTGATAGCCGCGCACCTTGGCCTCGGAGGTTAGCGCATACAGGTTGCGAATCTCGTCAAACAATTTGATATAAGTGCCCGGATTCGAGCGTGGCGTACGGCCGATGGGCGATTGATCGATGGCAATGACCTTGTCGATGTCTTCCACGCCTTCAATGCCCGCATAGTCGGCCTTCGTTTGCAGACTGTCTTCTTCCGCCTCGTCTTCTTCGTCATTCTGGCCGAAAGCCGAAAGCCGATTGCCGACTGCCGACAAAAGGATGTCGTTAACCAGAGACGATTTGCCCGAACCGCTGACGCCAGTGACGCACACGAACAACCCAAGCGGAAAACTGACGTCGATGTTTTTGAGATTGTGGTGCCGAGCACCGCGGATGGTGAGATTGCGGCCGGTAAGTTGTCGGCGTTTCTTGGGGACGGCGATCTCTTTGGCCCCGGTGAGGTATTGGCCCGTTACGCTTTTTGGGTTTTTGGCCAAATCGGCCATTGTGCCGGCACCGACCACTTCGCCGCCGCGCACGCCGGGGCCAGGGCCGAAATCGACGATATAATCAGCAGCCCGCATTGTGTCTTCGTCATGCTCGACCACCAGGACCGTGTTGCCCATGTCACGCAAGCGTAGCAAACTATCGAGTAAGCGCTGGTTGTCGCGCGGATGCAGGCCGATGCTCGGTTCGTCGAGAATGTACAAAACACCGACAAGCCCGCTGCCGATTTGACCGGCGAGACGAATACGCTGCGCCTCCCCACCCGCAAGCGTTGGCGCGCTGCGATCCAATGAAAGGTAATCCAGGCCGACGTTGAGGAGGAAGCCGACACGCGCTCGCAGCTCTTTCAGCACTTCAACGGCGATGGTTTTTTGAATCGCATCAAATGATTTTTCCAACTCCCCTTTGTCGGGATCGATCCAGGCGGCAACATCACTGATGGGCAAGGCGCACACCTCGACCAGTGATTTACCGCCAACTTTAACGGCACGGGCTTGAGCATTGAGCCGCTGGCCGTTGCAATACGGGCACCGCACCGCCCGCATGTACTTCTCTAACTGCATGCGACGCGGACCGGCAGCCGTTTTTTTGAAGCTGCTCAAAAGTTGCGGGATCACGCCTTCCCATTTGCCGCCGTGTTTCCACACTTTGCCGACCCGCTGTTTCCATTCGTAAGTGATGTGCTTGTCGCCGGTGCCGTGCAGAAGCCATTGACGATGCTGTTCAGGTAAGTCCTTCCAAGGCGTGTTGAGGTCGATCCCCTGTGAAGTGGCGACACCTTCAAAGATGTGCCGCCGCCAGCGGCCCATTTCCCTCAGTTTGCCGACCAGGGCCACGGCGCCGTCAAAAAAGCTCAGGGAATGGTCGGGAATCAGCAGGTCGGGGTCAAAGGTGAATTGCGTGCCCAGGCCATCACACCCGGTGCACATGCCGTGGGGACTATTGAAACTGAACAACTGAGGCGTCGGTGGTTCGTAGCTGCGATCGCAATACGTGCAGGCGTAGTGCGCGGACAAAAGCAGATCGGTTGAGCGGCTTGCAGTTTTGCGTTCTTCTGTCGCTGACGCATCCGGCTCGTTATTTTCGATGGAGATAATGATCGAGCCTTCGCCGAGGGCTAGTGCCTGTTCAACCGCCTCCGACAATCGCGGCCGCACTTTTTCATCAACCTTCAAGCGGTCAATCACAATCTCGATATGGTGTTTGATGTGTCGCTTCAGTTTGAGGTCATCCGTCAACCTTACAACCTGACCGTCAACCCGGGCACGCACAAAACCGCGCCGCAGCATGTCCTCGAACAAATCCTTGTATTCGCCTTTTTGTCCGCGAATGACCGGCGCCAACACCAAGAAAGGAGTGCCCGCGGGCAAGGCGAGAATGCGAGCGAGAATCTGTTCGCGCGTCTGCGCCGTGATCGGCCGGCCACATTCAACGCAGTGCTCTTGACCGACACGCGCATACAGCACCCGCAAATAATCGTGAATCTCGGTGATGGTGCCGACCGTGGAGCGCGGATTGCGGGCC
>DASRAT010000095.1:0-5553 GCA_035638015.1 Gemmataceae bacterium
CGTAACGAAACGTCCACATCACCACGATGGCAATGGTGCTGGCCAGGATCAGGCCAAAAGCCGGGGCCAGTACGATGAAGCCGCAAATCCAGGCCAGCTCGCCGAGGTTGAGGTCGTCTGTGCTGCCGGTCCAGGCCACGGCTGCACCGACCAGGCCGCCAATGAGCGCGTGGGAGGAACTAGTCGGCAAACCGAGAAACCAGGTCAGCAAGTTCCAACCGCTGGCGCCGACCAGGGTAGCGGCAATGATGTTGTAGGCGACCGCCGGATCGCGCAGCAGACTCTGGTCAAGGATGTCGCGCTGAATCGTGGTCGCCACCTTGAGCGGAAAAACCACGAAGGCGATGAAGTTAAAAAACGCCGCCCAGATGACGGCTGTCCGTGGCGACAGCACGCGAGTTGATACCACCGTGGCGATGGAGTTGGCGGCATCGTGCATACCGTTGAGGTAATCGAACGCCAAGGCCAATCCAATCAACAACCAAACCGTCAATGGCAGGGGAGCTTCGAACATCACTCAGGTCCCCTTGATGACGATTTCCGAAACTACCTGCGAGGCGTCCTTGCAGGCATCCACCGTCTCCTCGAGCCATGTGTATAACTCGCGCCACTTGATCAGGCTGAGAAGGTCATTGCTGTCCTTGGCGAACAGTGTCGCATCTTCTTTACGATAGATGCGGTCGGCCTCATTCTCCAAGCGGCTGATCTCGAGCAGCCGCTCTTTGATGCTGTGCGGCCGCCGCATATCACGGCATTGGCGAATGGCCTGCTCCAGATTGACGCAGCAGTCGCGAATGATGCGGGCCAGGTTGACGGCCTCGGGTGTCGGCCGGTCGATGCGGAATACGACGAACCGATGCGAGGTTTGCTCCATGCGGTCCATGACATTGTCGAGTTTAGTCGCCAGCGTATGAATGTCTTCGCGGTCGAAGGGCGTGATAAAACTACGATCCAGGGCCTTGATGATCTTGCCGACGATGTCGTCACAGGCTTCTTCATCGGCCTTGATTCTCTGGCCACGCTCGCTCACGTTGTCAAAATGAGTAAGCATATCCAAAAACCGATCGGCAGATTCGTGGATCAGAGCCGTGGCTTCATCGAACATGTCGAAAAAGCGCATTTCGCGCGGAATCAGGCTGAATCGCATGATGGCAGTTTCCAAATCGCGAGAAGACGATGCTGGCGAGTCGCCGTTCAAGGCGGTTGGTTGGGGCCATCTTATGAATTGGCCATCCGCTATCAACAAGTCCAGCGAGATGAAATGTTAGGATCAGATGTTGGAGAGATGAAAAATAAGCAAAAACTCATTTTCGAAGGCCGAATGCCGTTAGCCGATTGTTTGATTCTTTGTGCCTAACAGCTAGCTTAAATAGTCTAAAAGCCCCTAGCTCACTTGGTGCCACCGATGCCTAAAGACCTCTCCCACTGGATCGCCGAACTCCGCCAGCAAGAAGCCGTCATCCAAATGGGAGGCGGCAAATCGGCCCTCGAGCGGCAACACGCCAAAAACCGCCTCACTGCCCGCGAACGCATGGCGCTATTGGCGGACAAGGACACCGAGTTTTTCGAGTTGGGTCTGTGGGCCGCGTGGGAAATGTATTCAGATTGGGGCGGGGCACCCGCGGCGGGCGTCGTTACCGGCATTGCCACCGTCTCCGGGCGGCAGGTCATGATCATCGCCAATGACGCCACGGTCAAGGCTGGCGCTTTCTTTCCGATGACCGTCAAGAAAGTATTGCGCGCCCAGCGCATCGCAATGGATAATCGCCTGCCGCTTGCTTACCTCGTGGATAGCGCTGGCGTTTTTTTGCCGCTGCAGGACGAGGTCTTTCCCGACGAAGACGACTTCGGCCGCATCTTCCGCAACAATGCAGTCATCTCCGCGGCCGGCATTCCACAGTTCGCCGCCATCCTGGGCAACTGCGTCGCCGGCGGCGGCTATCTTCCCGTCTTGTGCGACAAATTGTTGATGACCGAAGGCAGCGGTTTGTATCTCGCCGGCCCGGCGCTTGTGAAAGCGGCTATTGGTCAGGAGGTCAGCCATGAAGATTTGGGCGGCGCCAAGATGCACGCCGCCGTAAGCGGCACTATCGACTTCCGCGAACCGGATGAGCCGACTTGCCTGGAGCGCCTCCGGCGTCTCGTCGCCGCCATTCCGCCCGACACGCCACGTGTTGCGTTTGACCGAAAGCCTCGCCGTCCCGCCAAAGAAATCGCCGAACTGTTCAAAACCCAGGGCGAATACGACATTCGCGACATACTTGCATGCATCCTGGACGACGCTCCCTTCGACGAATACAAGGCCGAATACGGCCAAACGATGGTATGTGGTTACGGCCAACTCGGCGGCGTCGCGGTCGGTATCGTGGCTAACCAGAAGAAACGTTGCAAACAGGCCAATGGAGCGTTGCAATACGGCGGCGTCATTTACACAGACAGCGCCGACAAGGCTGCCCGTTTTATCATGGACTGCAATCAAACCCGCCTGCCGATTCTGTTCCTGCACGATGTCAACGGCTTCATGGTCGGCCGCGATTCCGAGCAAGCCGGCATCATCCGCAACGGGGCCAAACTGGTGAACGTCATTTCCAACAGCGTTGTGCCCAAGATCAGCGTCATCCTCGGCGGCTCATACGGCGCCGGCAACTACGCCCTTTGCGGCAAAGCGTTCGACCCGCGTTTTATTTTCGCCTGGCCGACTGCCCGATATGCCGTGATGGGCGGCGAACAAGCGGCCAGCACGCTCCTGGACATTACGGTCTCGGCGCTCAAACGCGGGGGGCATGAGCCTGAAGCGGCGGAGATGGAGGAATTGCGGCGCAAGGTGGAGGCCAGTTATTCAGAGAAGACGGATGTTCGCTATGCGGCAGCGCGGCTTTGGGTGGATAAAATCATTGAACCGGAGCGGACACGAGAAGCGCTGATGGTGGCGTTGAGCGTGGCGATGCGCCATGACGACGGGAAGACGTTCAAGACTGGAGTTTTGCAAGTGTAATGCGGCACCACAATTCGAGTAAGTTGAAGTCCGTGTCAAAGGCTATTTCCGCATCAGCTTTTCGGCGGCGCCAGTAAGCTTGTAAATCTCGGCGCTGCGGTCGAAGACCTTGTCCTTGGCATTGACAGGTTTGAGACGCGTCGGGGCCAGAAGACCCAGGGCATCGGGGATGTCGAGCACACGCTGTACGCCTAGAAAAAAGGGCCGATTTTCCGTGCGCAGACGGGGCGGTTTCCTTTACCATTCTTCGCCCGCCAACGGCTTGTCCGCCGGCTGCTGAGCCTGCGTAATTGTTGGCATTGTCCCGGACAGAAACAATAGCACCAACCCGGCGACGATTTTCCTCAACATGGGTTTCCACCGCGGAATGAGGCGGCGGGCGACCGTAATGGAGGCTTTGAATATCATGGGCTCGCGAAAGCCATTATCGTCTTAGGCCAGGCCATCGCAAGGTGTCAGCCCCCGCGGCGCGAGACTTCTCCCCTAAATCACGCGAACAGCTTCTGCCGGGCTGATTCCGTGATGGCCACCACCGCCGGATGTTTTAGCTTTCTTTCCAGTGAGATTGCAAAAAAACGTTCGCGAATCGATGTGACTCGCCCAAGCAGCCTGACTTTATGTTGCTGCCGAGTTTCTTTTTCCACCGCCGTGCGAACTGCGAATATACCCGCGCCTTTTTGGCCAAAGACCTTGATCAATGCCGTGTCGGCGAATTCGCCGCGCACCGCGGGGCGAATTCCTTCGGCGTCAAACCACTGCTCGAGCGATCGCCGCAAGACGGTATTTTCGGCGGGCAGCAAAAACGGCGCGCCATTCAGCGATTGCGGGAAACCACGCCGGTAAGCAGTTACCAGGGCTTGGGTGCCGAACAACGCCACGCCGCACTCGCCGAGCAAGTGACTGAAGGCGCGGATCTTGGTCGCCGGACTGACCGGAGCGTCGGTCAAGACGACATCCATGGTGTGCAAAGCAAGCTGCGCCAGCAAATTATCGGTCTTGCCGTGCTCGCAAATGACCTGGACCGATTCCGGCAGCCGCAAGGCCGGTTCGATAAGCCGATAGGCGATCAGATTTGGCAAACTGTCCGCAACGCCGACGACCAGCCGCAATGGCCGGCCCGGCGGGCGGCCATCAAGCGTGTCTTGAAGCTCCCGGCCCAGGGAAAAGATCTCCTCGGCATAGCGATAGACCATGCGGCCGGTGTCGGTGAGCGCGAGATTGCGACCTACCCGATCGAAGAGTTTCGCGCCCACGTTCTTTTCCAGAGTGCGCAACTGCCCGCTGATCGTGGGCTGCGTCAAATGCAATTGTCCGCAAGCCCGCACGATGCTGCCCTCGCGGGCCACGGTCCAGAAATAGAGCAAATGGTGGTAATTCAGCCAACTCATGGCGGCCAGCATACATCGGTTTTTTCAATGTTTCAAGCGCGAATCTTCGATTTGTATTCACCTTGCATCCGCGATATAAGCATCTAAGCCGGGAAGCGAAGAGCGACACAAATGTATCACTATTTCCCTTCAAGGAGGTCGCCATGTTAGTGCTCACTCGCAAAGCTGGTGAGAAGATTGTCATCGGCAACGACATAACCATTGTTGTGGTGGAGTTGACGCACCAAAAAGTCCGTCTCGGCTTCGACGCTCCCAAAAACATTCCGATCCTGCGTGACGAGCTGTGCCGGCCGACGTTGGTGGCGACGCCAGGCGATCTGCCAAACCGACGGGAGTTGCAACATGCGGCTGGTAATCCGTGAATGCGGATTGGCGCTCGACCAAGAGCGCCGCAACAGCATCGAACGCAGACTCCGCTTTTTGCTGGCGCGCTTTAGCCCGCGGATTGGCCGGATCGTTGTTCGCCTGGCGGATTTGAGTTACAACATCGGCAATTTGAAAGTGCATTGCCAAATCGCCATTCGACTGGCGCCGTTCGGCCACGTGAGCATTGACGTGGCTGCTGTGGATCTGGACACCGCCCTTAATTGGGCGGCAAGCCGCATTGGCCCTGCTGTAAACCGCGAATTGATGCGCTGGCGCGATAAGTGAATCAAGTTGATTTAGATTCGGATCTAACAACTTAACTCGATCCTATTTCATTGTGCCCGTCTGCGATTTCCTGGAATAACTCGCAAAGTTGCGCGACCGCACTTTGGTCCGTCGTGTCGTATTGGTCTTCCCGCTGCCGGCTGGCGCCGAAGAAAACATTGGGCCGCGCCATCGTCGAGGAGTCAGTGCGCGTGCACCTGAGCGAACCATGAACTTGATTACAACCCGTCTGCGTGATCAAGTCGCGTGCCGTGAGCCGATTCACTCCGCCGCCCGGCAATATCTCGATGCGGCCGGCCGCAAGATGAACCAACTCGGTGATCAATGCCGCGCCTTGCAGCGCGGTGGTCTGCTGACCGCTCGTGAGAACCCGGCGAAAACCCAGCGCAATTAGCTGCTCCAGTGCCTCCAGAGGCCGTGCCGTGACATCGAACGCGCGATGAAAGACCGCAGGCACTTCGCCCATTTGCCTGCGCAGCGCCCCGCAGCGGCGCTCGTCCACGGTCCCGTCTTCCCGAA
>DASRAT010000096.1:0-5465 GCA_035638015.1 Gemmataceae bacterium
TGCGGAGTTGTTGCCGATCATGCCGCAAAGATTGGCCCGGCTGGCGGTGGCCACCTCCGGACCGAATTGCATATCGTATTTCGCCAAATGTCGATTGAGCTGATCGAGCACAACGCCGGGTTGGATCCTGACGCTGCGCGCTTCTTTGTCAACGGCAAGGATGTTATGCAGGTATTTGCTGCAATCGAGCACAATGCCGGGGCCGATCGACTGACCCGAAAGACTGGTGCCGCCGCCGCGCGGCGTTATCGGCACGTGCATCTCGATTGCGACTTGGATGGTGGCATGAACGTCCTCTGCCGTGCGCGGAATGACAACGCCGAGCGGCTCGATGCGGTAAATGCTCGCATCGGTGCTGTAGAGTTTACGCGAGGTGGTGTCAAAACGCACTTCGCCTTGCACATGCTTGCGCAGGTGGCGGGCGAGGGTTTCGCGTTTTTGTTCGGTGAAGTCCATGATTTTCCTGACAAATTCAAACGACGCTTTTCGCTCCCATGCCAACTGCCTCGCGCACCAATGCCATCGTCGCCTGTGCCTCTCCCCGTGCCTTCTTCGCTCCCTCGCGCAGGACATCCTCCACAAATCCAGGATTCTGAGCCAATTGTTTGCGTTTCTCCCGCGCCGCCGCGAAATACTCGTCAATCTTGACCTTCAACAATTTCTTGGCCCCGCCGTAGCCGATTTTGCCCGCACGGTAATCCGCCGCCAGCGCCTGGGCTTCCGCGTCGGTCGCGAACAAACTGTACAAGGTGTAAACGATACAAGTATCCGGATTGAGCGGCTGGCCCATCGGCGTGCTGTCAGTTTTGATGCCCATCACCGATTTTTCCAGCGGCTTGCCCTCGGCGAAAATGTCAATGGTGTTGCCATAGGACTTGCTCATCTTCTGGCCGTCGGTCCCGGGGACCTTGGAACCTTTGTCGAGCTTGTAATTGGGAATCGGGAAAATCTCCTTGTACGCCCTGTTGAATTTGCCCGCGATGTCCTGGGTCATCTCAATGTGCTGCACCTGGTCCTGGCCGACCGGGACAAGGTTCGAGCGATAAATCAATATGTCCGCGGCCATCAGCACGGGATACGTGAACAGACCGGCGCTGGCTTCGATGCCCTTGTCGACTTTGTCCTTGAACGACACCGCGCGTTCCAGCAGGCCCATGTTGGTCACTGTTAAAAAGAACCAGGTTAACTCGCACACCTCGGGCACATCGGATTGGCGAAAGAACGCCACCTTGGCGGGATCGAGACCCAACGCAAGGTAATCCAGGGCGGCGTCGTGTGTGCGGTCGCGCAGCACTTGGGGGTCCTGAATGGTGGTCAGAGCATGGTAATCGGCAATGAAATAGAAACAATCGCCCTCGTCTTGCAGCGCGATGTGCTGCTTGACGGCGCCGAAGTAGTTGCCGATGTGCAAGCGGCCGGACGATTGAACGCCGCTGAGAATGCGTTTTTTCTTTGTCGGGGGTGTCATTGGTCATTCGCTTCAAAACGAGCCACCGGCTTTATGCCGGCGGAATCAACCCGTCGGTCAAACATCTCTGGCTTTTGCTATTTGTACCGGATACGCTGCCGATTGCAAACCACACAACTTACGACAATTGACCAATGATTAATGAAAAACTGACACGCGCTTTGGTGGACGCTCTCAAAGTCGTCCTGACGCAACCGGGCGAACATCGCCTGTTTAAGAGCGGCAAACTGCCCGGCGTCTTTGAGGGCAGAGCCGGTTTGAATGCCGATGCGGCGGCCCAAGCTATGCGCGACGGCCTCTTGGAAGTCGCCCGCACCGAAACCAAGGGCAAGACCACCACGGAATGGGTTCGCGTCACACCCAAAGGGATCGAGTTTGTCCATCGGCACGAATCGCCGGTGCAGGCGCTGCACGATTTGCGCACCGTCTTGCAAATGACGCAAGACGGCATACCGAAATGGATGGGGGAGTTGCGCAAGGATCTGCAAACGCTGGGTGACCGCTTAACGGACCAAGCCCTCAAGATTGCCCAGCATGTGGATGCGTTGAGCCAGCGCGTTACCGAAGCGTTGGAACGCGCGGAAGCAGTCGGATCGAAGAATCACATCGATGTCGCAAGCATCGTCCCATGGGGATCGCGTGCGGTGGACTACCTAGATAAACGCAAGGCGACAGGTGTCGTCAACCATTGCACGCTGCCCGAGCTTTTTACGTTGCTTCGGGAGCAACAGCCTGAATTGACGATCACCGAGTATCACGCCGGCCTGCGGCGCATGCACGACCGAGGCGTGCTGAGGCTTCTGCCTATTGAAACCAAGGAAGCGTTGGAAGAGCCGGAGTACGCGCTGCTGGACGGCGCGGCGACGTTTTACCACGTGGCTCGTTAATCGTTCAATCTTTCTTCCCGGTGTCCAACCGAGGCTCGTCCGCGGTTGGCGGAGGCCGAGTCCGATCCAAGTTGTCGGTTTTCGGCACTGAGTTGGTAGCTTTCGGCAACACGCCAATTGGTCCCTTTGATTTTTTCTTGGGAAAGATGGGCACGACGCCTGGATTGGGGTTGCCGTTCTTGCCGTCGTCCTTGTCCCAGGGATTGACGCCGCCGGGAGGATTGGGATTGAACTGTGGCGGGGGCGGAATTTCGAACTTGGGCGGTTGCCATTGCTGTTGCGGAGGCGGCACAAAGATTGGTTTCTGAGGCGGCGGCGCTTGATTGCGCGTCAAGGCAATACAGCCGCGGACAACAACCATGAGGATGACAACTAGCGCGGTGCCCCCGCCCTTGGTAAACCATCCGCTGCCGCTGCTGGATGATGGCGGCGGAGCCGCGGGTTGACGGGGGGGTCTGGCGCCACGTTTGACAATCGGACGATTGAAATCAACCGGCGGGGCCTTCACGACTTCAGCCAAAGGCAATGACTCGAGCGCCGCCTGCGGCCTGGCAAAAGGCATCGGTGCAGCGCGGCCCCTGGGCCTTGGCGTCGCCACGACGGCAAAGGCTCGTGCGCACTTTTTGCAGCGGATTTTCTTGCCCTGGAACAGGGCTGCCAAGTCGTATCCGACGTTGCAGGAGGGGCAGGTGGTGTAAAGGAACATGGTCAAGCCCGTAAATCATGTCCGTAGATCAAAACCGCCCAAGCGCCTCATCGGCGGTCCGTGTCGTCCATTCGTCATCATTATCCCAAAGGGCAGCCAAGTTCTGCTTGATGCGTCGATCCGCGATTTTGAGGAAATAGCGGCCCGCCGTGATGTCTGCTTCCACGTCGCGCGTGGGCAATTTGCCGTTGGTTGCCATTAGCAAATGATCCAGGCGGCTGATCGTGCAGCTTGACGCATACAAATCGCAGGCCGCCTCGGCGATGCGTTCGTGCAAGTATTGCCGTTTCATCACCTCGCCGATGATGCGCATTTCTTCGTCACCGCCGCTACCGTTTTTGAGGGCTAGTGAGCGCACGTGTTTGAGCACATCAACAATCGCTTTGCCGAAATCGCGCACACGCGCGCCAAGAGCAGACGCGGCGGAGTGCAGCGTATTGTTCTGGACCGGCACATGTGGCGTGCTGAATTTCGCCGCAATCTGGCCGGTGCCGAACCTCCATAAGGTGCCGGCATTGGCAAACGGATTTTTCAACGCCGCCAGCACGCCTTTCAAGCTCTCGCCCACGCCGCGCAGGCCGACCACTGTAATAAACGAACGCAGCACGTCGTTGGCGCCTTCGCCGATCTGATTGATGCGGGCGTCGCGCATCATGCGTTCGAGCGGCTTGTCATTGAAATAGCCCGCCCCGCCGTAGATTTGCAGGGTGTCGTTGACCATCGTCCACAGCACTTCGGTGGACCACACCTTGAGCATGGCCGTTTCCAGCATGTAGTCTTCCGAGCCGCTGTCGATGAAGGCGGCACATTGCGTCGTCGTCGCCTCCATCGCGAAAGCGTGGGCAGCCATATAAGCGATCTTCTTTTTGACCAGCTCGAACTCGCTGAGCGTTTGCTTGAATTGCACACGCTTTTTGGCGTGTTCGACGGCGAGGCGCAGACAAGTCTTGGCGGCCCCCGTGCAACTGGCGCCGAAGGTGGTGCGGCCAAAGTCAAGCACTGTGAGTGCAATGCGAAGGCCTTTGCCGACTTGCCCCAACACATTTCCTGCCGGCACCGGCATATTCTCAAACGCCAACTTGGCGGTCGCCGTGCCGCGGATGCCGCACTTGGCCATGCGCGGTTCGACTACCTTGAAACCCGGCAAATCGGGCGACACAAGAAACGCGGTAACTTTTGTCTCGCTGCTGCCCGCCACGGGCGTGCGAGCCATCACGGTCAAAACCTGAGCGATGCCGCCGTTCGTGATGTAACGCTTGGTGCCATTGAGCACCCACGTTTTTCCGTCCGGCGCCAGCGTGGCCGTGGTTTGCACGTTGGCTGCGTCGGAACCGGCTTGTTCTTCCGTCAAGGCGAACGCGGCGAGCTGGGTGCCGTTAACCAAACCGGGCAGCCAGCGTTTTTTCTGCTCCTCGCTGCCAAACAACAACAAGGCGCGAATGCCGATGCTGTGGTGGGCGTTGACGAAAACCGCCGTGGACGAGCAATGGCCGCCGATCACTTCCATGATCTTGCAATAAGCCTGCTGCGAGAAGCCGCGGCCGCCGACTTCCTTGGGGGCCGTCATGCCGAGCACGCCGACGTGGGCCAACCCGAGAATGTTGTCCTTGGGAATGTCGGCATTGCGGTCGATGGCAGCCGCGTCGATATGATCTTCGCAATACTTGCGGACCTCGGCGACGGCGGTGTCAACCACTGTTTTTTCTTCGGGCTTGAGCTGCGGATAGGGAAAGACCAGGGCTGAGTTGAAATGGCCGAAGAACAGGGCCTTGGCGAAGCCGAGTTTTTCCTGGCCGGAGAAGAGCAACTCCTCGGCTTGTTTTTTTTGCTGCTGTAAATCGGCGGCGGTGAGCGCCATTGTGCGTCCTCGCAAGTGCTGAAGTCGGAGCTCAATCGAGTGGCTTGAATTGGGTGGCAAAATGTCCTGACGCTTGGGCGATCTTCTTATCGCGGTATGTAACCGCTAATATCCCAAAGCTTCACAGTGGACGTATCCCTGCCGCCCGAAGCCATCGTTTTGCCGTCAGGGCTAATGGCCAGGCAATCGATGCAGCCCTGGTGACCTTGGAAAGACGCCGTGCCGCGTCCGGTGTCAATGTCAGAAAATCGGATCATGCCCGTGTAGTCTCCTGTAACTACATTTATACCCCCGGGATGGAATGCCATGCTAAAGACATTTCCCGGCAAGACAAAGCTGTCGGTGTTCTTGCCGGTGGCGGTTTCCCAAACCCAAATCTCCGACTCGGTTGGCGGGCCACCCCCGCCTGGACCAGTCATGCCTTTTGGCGCGGCAGGTGCTGAGCTAGTCTGCACCGTTGCGATCTGATTGCCCGTAGGACTGAATCCCATGCTTCGAATGGTGTAGTCGTTGCGTTTGCGCGTAGAAAGCTGTCCCGTTCCCACA
>DASRAT010000097.1:0-3287 GCA_035638015.1 Gemmataceae bacterium
ACAACGACAGGTCCCCGGCATATTGGGACGTCAACTCGCCCTAAAGAACCGGAACGAGCCGCGACTTTTTCAGCTGCGTCCAAAGGAGACACTGACTCTCCTGGCCTCTTGCTACCTTCATCATAACTGAACATGTGTTCATTATGCAAGAGGAAAACGAAAAAAAAACCGGGGGGGCGTCTATCGCCTTAAGTCCCTGTTTTTCAATCAAGCGTCGGCAAACCTTGTCGCTCCCTCGCCTGCGAGGCGCTAAAGGTTTGGCAGTCCCAGGTTGCGTTTGAAATGGATATGCAGTGTACAAACTCAACAAATACCTGGCGGGCGAGAGCGTCTCAACACTGGTTTTGTTGGCCGTTTTGAGTATATTGAGTGTATATGCGTTCGTGATTTGGGCCGATCCAAGAACCAAATTCGGATTCGGCCAGGGCGGCGCCCAGGCCGTTCCTTCCGCTCCAGGCCTCTAACCTTCCTTTGCATCTTTTTTCCGTCAAGGCGGGCGGCACCATAGAGAATAGGTAGCGAATATGCTCGATTTGAAGCAACTCCAAAGCGATATGCAAGCACTGGACAAGGGCGATGAGGCTTCCCGCCGGCAGGCAATTCACGCCTTGAAACATCATGGCGAACAAGATTGGGCCGCCGCACCTGTCAATGTCGTTAACTCCCTGGTGCGTTCGCTGCAAAATCAATTGCGCAGCGGCGTCAAGCAGCTTTCCGTGCGCCAGGAAGTAGCGGTAGTGCTCGGCAACCTGGGCCCGCGCTCCGAGACCGCGATCCCGCAAATCCTCGAGATGATGCAAGAGGGAGTTCCTGATGCGATTTGCGAAACAGCCGTGATCGCCCTGGGCAAGATCGGCAAGGAGGCCAAGGCCGGCGTCGATCAGCTGATCAACTTGCTTGCAAGCCGTCGGCCCAGCCTCGTGATTCAGGCCGTCCGCGCCCTTGGCGAAATTGGCTGCGCCGACCAGAGGGTCAAGACCGCGCTCGGCAATCTATGGCTGTCGGCCCCGCAATCACAAAAAAGCCAGGTGCAGGTGGCCATTGCCCTTTGCAAGCTCAAGATCGATGCCAGGGATTTGGCGAGATATCTAACCGCGACATTGATGACCAATCAGGACTCTGCTCTTCGCAAGGCGGCGATCGAAGGATTGGCTTATTGCAACAAGAATGAAGTGGACGTGGTTCCGGCGCTGCTTGCGGCTGCCGTACATGACAAGGATGAAACGGTTCGTGTGGTGGCGGAAGGGGGCCTCAAGCAACTGGGCTTAACGCATGAGAAAGCCATTCAGTTGTGTGCGAAGCAGTTAATGGTGTCTGCTTTCGCGGAAGCGGCCTTGAGGCACAGCGGCCAGCCGGCCGTTCCCGCATTGACAGATGCCTTGGAGTCGGATGAGTCCACCATTCGCGAAAAGGCAGCCAGGATTTTGGGGGGCTTTGGAGAATTGGCCGTCGCTGCGGTCCCCGCGCTGACAGGCTTGTTGCGCGACAAAGACTTGAATGTGCGCCTGGCAGTGGCGAAAGGCCTGTGGCACATTACCAAAAATGCGGATGTCATCATACCCGTGTTGGCCGACTTGCTCGACAACAAGTGGACCTCCGCTTTTGAGGCCGGTGAATCGCGACGGAGGTTTATCCAAACAGTCATGGAGTCCCTGGGTCGCATTGGTCCTCCTGCCAAGGCGGCCATACCGGCCCTCAAGAACCAAACCAAGGACAAAAACCGTCTCATTAGCGAATGTGCAACAGCCGCGCTCAAAGAGATTGCTCCGGTCGTGGTGACCAAAGTGGGATCACGGTAAGTTATTGTTGAGGCTTGGCGTGAACTCCTGGGTTTGGCGTCATTTAAGCATCAAACTGTTGGGGCTTTGTTGGGCAACTTTCAATCCAAATTGAAAGCTCGCTTGGGCGATTCAACCCATCGGCCCCACGCTCCCTCACCCGTCATTGTCCCGACTTTCCCTGAATTACAAGGCCATCGTCTGGTGCACCGAGCAGCGCAAGCAGACACTCGACCATCGCCTCCCACCCCTCTCACCGATTCCAAAGCATTAAACAACAAACTCCTTGCACTCGTCGGAACAGTGCATCGACAAGTACCTATGGTTGGCAAAGCGACGCTTGCCGCAGTTCGCTCACGGCGGATGGGGTTGGTCTACAAGTGGCACGCTTCCATGGATGAGCCGAAGTACATTATCAAAAGTGACAACACCAACCGCCTGGCAATCCATAAGGGATCGGCCCTGAAGAAGATCAGGAAAGGCAACAGGTAAGGATCGTCACCATGTCCATCTTTAGGAAACTCCTGGCGACAAATGCTTCCGCAGCCGTGATCCTGGTCCGGCTGATCGTCGGCGCTGTGTTTTTCTCGGAAGGCATCCAGAAATTCCTGTACCCAGAGGCCCTGGGCGTGGGCCGCTTCACCAAGATCGGGATTCCGGCCCCGGAGGTCATGGCCCCTTTCGTCGGCGGGTGCGAGATCGTTTGCGGCGTCCTCTTCCTCCTCGGCCTTCTGACCCGCTTCGCCGCCGTAACCATGATAATCAACATGCTCGTGGCGATTTCAACTACGAAGGTTTCCATCTTGCTCAACGAAGGTTTCTGGAAGATGGCGCACGAGACCCGCACTGATTGGGCCATGCTGCTGGGGTCGCTCTTTCTCCTTATCGTCGGAGCGGGGGCGTGGTCAGCCGACGCAATCATCTGTCGAAAGGGAGAGGCATAACTTACCCAACCGTTGGCACAGAAGTGACGGGGTAATCGAGATACAGAGCGATCAGCGGGAGCGGCTGGCGGCGGTGCTGGAAGGCATGTGCTACCGAGTGAAGCAAGTTGGAGGCTGACATGATCCGCTGCCCGTGGGCCAAGACCGAGTTGTACGTCCAGTACCACGACACCGAATGGGGTGTGCCACTTCACGACGACCGATTGTTGTTCGAGTTTCTGATCCTCGAAGGAGCGCAGGCGGGCTTGAGTTGGGAAACGATCCTCAAGAAACGAGTGAACTACCGGCATGCCTTCGACAACTTCGATCCCGCCGTGGTCGCCAGGTACAGTCAGAAAAAGCGCAAAAGCTTGCTGGCAAACGCCGGGATCGTCCGCAACCGGCTAAAGATCGAGGCTGCCGTGGAAAATGCTAGAGCGTTTCTGACCGTGCAGGACGAAATGGGCACGTTTGACAAGTACATTTGGGGATTCGTTGGCCATCAGCCGAAGCAAAACGCCTGGAAGTCGACCAAGGAAGTCCCGGCGAAGACCCCCGAATCGGACGCCATGAGCAAGGACTTGAA
>DASRAT010000098.1:0-6498 GCA_035638015.1 Gemmataceae bacterium
TCGGTCGGCAGCCTGATCGCACTTTCGTCCGTCATAGCGGCAACCCTGATACGTAGTTACTGCGGAGGCCGCGACGCCCAACCCCTTGGCGTGATTGCCGCCTGTGCAGTCGCGATCCTCCTTTGCGCCGGAGTTGGACTCTTCACCGGGGCGGTCATTCGGGGTTTCGACGTTCCCCCTTTCATCGTGACGCTGGCAATGCTGCTAATTGGCAGTGGACTCGCCGGAGTGATTTCGCAGGACCAATCGATCAACGATGTCCCTAGCTCGTTCGCCTGGTTGGGCCGGGGCGCCGATCTTTTCAATCTTCCCAATGGCGTCGTCCTCATGATCGTGCTCTACATCGCGGCTCACATTCTCATGACGCGAACACGCCTGGGCCGCTACATCTACGCCGTCGGTGGCAATCGCGAGGCGGCCCGGCTCTCCGGCGTTCCAGTTGGGCGGATCCTCATCCTCGTTTACACCCTCAGCGGCATGCTCGCCGGCGTCGGCGGCATCATGATGGCATCGCAGTTCACCAGCGGTTCGCACAACTTCGGCGTCACCTACGAGCTCTACACAATCACTGCCGTCGTCGTCGGTGGCACTAGCCTCAGCGGTGGCGAAGGCACCATATACGGCACCTTGATCGGCGCCTTCACCACCGCCGTCATCGCCAACGGAATGAACCTGCTAAACGTCCAAAGCCGGCCACAAATGATCGTCCTTGGCTTTGTCATTCTCGGCGCCGTCATCTTCGACAGCGTTCGCCGCCGCCGCCGTGTTTGATGGAGTCATTGAGGGATTCGCGAATGCAATAAAATGCACCACATCTAGCGCGATTCGGTCTCCTATGTCGTCACTGCCAACGAAGCAAGAACGAGTCGAGTTTCAAGGTGTTGTCAAAAAGCTGAAGGGGACCGGTCAGAAGGTCCGGCGTGCTCAGATTTTGCTCAAGGCAAATGCGGATGGTCGGGAATTGGACCGATGAGCGGATCGCGGAAGCATTCTCGTGTCGGACCAGAACCGTGAGAGACTTCGGCAACGATTCGTCGAGCAAGGATTCGAAGAGACGCTCAACCGAACTGAGCGTAAACAACCGTCCGTGGAGAAGTTGTTGACGGGCGACCAGGAAGCCCGCATCATTGCGACGCGACTGAGCCCGCCGCCCAAAGGCTACAACAATTGGACGCTACGGTTGCTGGCACGCAAGGTCGTGGAATTGGAAATCGTGGACTCGGTGAGCTACGAAACGGTCCGGCGCACGCTAAAAAAAATGGCATGACGAACCGGAAGATCGAATACTGGGTGATCCCCGCGGAAGCGGACGCCGAGTTTGTTGCTCACATGGAAGAAGTGCTGGAAACCTACGAAAAACCGTACGATCCGAAGGTGCCTGTCCTGTGCATGGACGAACAACCGGTGCAGTTGTTGAAAGAAACGCGAGTGCCCATTGCCGCCACGGCCCAGCACGCCAAGCGAGTCGACTACGAATACGAGCGCGCCGGGACGGCTGCCATCTTCATGTTCGCCGAACCTTTGGCGGGCAGGCGTGACGTAGCCGTTCGCGAGCGGAAAACGAAGATCGATTGGGCCGTCGAAATGGCTCGCTTGCTGGAGGGCCGCTACGCCGAATGCGCCAAAGTGATCTTGGTGTGCGATAACCTCAACACTCACACCAAGGGCGCGTTCTACGAGGCGTTTGAACCTGAACGCCCTAGTATCCGGGAAATGGGATTAGTGTATCACTTGAGCCTCGACGAAGGAAGAACCGCTGGAAAGTGTGGCGGGCACCCTTTGGTCCAAGGCTCTCTTGGTGCATTCAGCAATTGAGACACCTCTGACCTTCCACAACTGCTTCGCGCCCAAGGTGAAACGTGTTTTCGAAAGTACGAGCAGCGTCTCTACCTGAAGGCTTGGTCCAAGCTGCCGTTTATTCGGGCGTTTGCAGTCGCGTTGTTACTGTTTAGGCGCCGCGAGAAGAGTGACTACGTCGGCGTAAGGTCGAGAATCTTGTCCCTCCGATGTGAAGCCGCTCTCGCCGTCTGGCCAAGTTGTACAGCTTATGGTTCGTCTTGTTGGAACCCAAATTATTGCGGAAGATTCCGCAGAGCGATCTCCACCATCTCGAAAACTGCGGAATTTCCGCTGTTTTTTGCAATCGCTCGCAAGTGCCGGAAAACGCTTGCAACCTAAGAGCGGTTATGCGAAAATGCCGGAAATCATTGGGGTTTTGAGCTATTCAGCCAAGGAAAAACCTACCGCTCCGAAGCCGAAGGTTACAGGTTCGACCCCTGTCGGGGATACTCAAATTCCTCATTATTTCCAGCGAAAACGCAGTTTTCTTCGGTTGGACTACGAAAACCGTTTGGCTGGCGTGGAAGCGGTCCAGGCTAATCACCGGGCAACCCTCGACGCACTTATTGCCCAGCATGGCCGCTTTGCCGGATCCGTGCGTTCAATCGTCGTTCAGGATTGTGCCGATGCCGCGGTTCTTGGTGAACAGCGCATTGCTGCTAAGGCCAAACAGGTCGACGTAGAACGTTTCGTTGGCCTCCTTCCTGCTGTCGCCCTTGACTTGGATGGTGATGGTCTTGGTCGTCTCGCCAGGGGCGAAGGTGAGCGTGCCGGTCTTGGCGACGTAGTCATCGTCGGACTTCGCGGTGCCGCCGACCGTGCGGTACGACATCGTCACCGCTTGGTCATAGGCGGCCGATAGCGTGACCGTGAAAGTGAATAGTGTCATTTGGCCCTTCTTGCCTTCCTGCTTGCTCACGTCCGTGATGTTGACGCGCGGCTCGTCGTCGATGATGGTCCCGACGGCTCGGCTACCCAGGATGGTCGCGTTTGTCGCGGCGCTGAGGTTGACGAAGAAGGTCTCGTTCGGCTCGCCAAGCCGGTCGCCCTTGACCAGCACGGTGACCATCTTGCTGGTTTCGCCGGGGGCGAAGGTCAATGTGCCGCTCGCGGCCTGGTAGTCGCTGCCGGCGGTGGCGGTCCCGTTGGCGGTCGCGTAGGCAACGGTGATCGTCTTGGTGCTGGTGGCGGACAGGGTCATGGTGAATTGGGCGGCGACGGTGCCCGTGTTCCCCTCCGTGACGGTCGCGTCGCGGATTTGTAACGCTGGTGCGTTCGAGTCAATGGGTATGGTGTTGTCGGGGAGTTCGCCGATTGTGCTGGTGCTGTCCAGGTAAAGTACACCGTAATTGAACACGTCCGCGCCAACGTCAGCAGTGTTCCCGGTGATGTTGCTGAAGTTCTCGACCGTCACCGTGCCTCCATTGAAGATGCCGCCACCGCCGCTAACCGGCGGGTCGTACGAGCAAGAGTTGCCTGATATGGTGCTGTGGTTGACGGTTACCGTTCCGCCGCTGTTGTAAATTGCGCCGCCTTGGGCGCCGCCGATGCCGTCGCTGAAGGTGGACAAGTTGCCGGCAAGGCTGCTGTTGTTGATCGTTACCGACCCGCGGTCGTTGTAGATGCCGCCCCCTACGCCAGCGTCAGCGGTGCAGCCGGAGAGAGCGCTGTTGTTGAGTGTGACCGCTCCGCCGGCGTTATAGATGCCGCCGCCGGCCCCCGCGTGGGTGGCACCGGAGAGGGTGCTGTAGCTAAGTGTGACCGTCCCGCCGGCGTTATAGATGCCACCTCCGTCTTTCCACCAGAGGTAGCCGCCACCCAGCATGGCGTGGTCGAGCGTCAGTGAAGCGGTCGAGGCAACGTTGAACAGCCGGAAGTACTGATTCGAAGAGTCAATCGTGTCGCCGTTGCCCATGATGGTCAGATCGACGGGTTTGGCGCCGCCGACCGTCAGGTCAGTGGTCAGGTCGAATTTGGTGCTCGGCTGAAGTTCGATGGTGAATGCCCCGCCAGTGTTGTCGGCATAATTGATGTCAGCAATGAGCTGACTCACTGATGCCGCAGTGGGGTAAGGCAAGCCGGACGGCAGCCAGCGCTCTTCGAGCGCTTCCAGCTGCGGGCGGAAGCTGCTCCGTTGACGAGGAGACATTTGTGTGCACCGGCGCGCCGCGGGCGCGGGGCGTTTCCAGTTTCGCAGCCAGGAAGAGAACGACATGGTATTTCTCCTTTCGAGAGCTGGTCTGCGATACAATGAAAAAGCCATCGCTACCGGCGCGCAGACCGAGCGCCGGGGCGGTGTCGGGCCGGTGGGGAGCTTGCTTGGCGGTAAGGACCCCATCGGCCGCTTGTTCCAGGCATCAAAAAATGTCTAAGGCTGAACTTGATCCTGCTATTTCTTTGCTTCTAGTTCGGCGACCAGCTTTTTGAACTCATCATTGGAACGGAGCGGAGCGAGCTTCGGGTCGTTTTTCAGTCGCCCAACATTTCTGAAGCCTGCCGCAATCGCCTGACGAAGATCGGCAAGTGCCTTGTCTGGCTGGCCCGACTGAGAATAGGCAAGGGCGCGCAAATACCAGCCTTCGGCCTCATTCGGCCAGCCCTCAACAACCTTGGTGAAGTCCGCCGCGGCTTTGTCCGACTCCCCGAGCTCCAAATATGCCATACCGCGGTGGAACCAATTCGTGTGTACCTTGGGTGTCAGCTCGATGGCCTTTGAGTAATCGGAGACGGCATTGTCCCATTGTCGCAGGTTGAATTGAGCCCACGCCCGGCAACTCCATGCATGCGCGTGCTGCGGGTTGAGCTTGATCGCCGTGGAAAACTCTTCCACGGCCTTGGCAAAGTTGCCGCGCCACATATCGCACTCGCCGCAGCCCACCCAGGCGTCCACGAACTTCGGATCTTTGGCGATCACTTCCGAAAACTGCGCGTGCGCCCCATCATAGTCCTTCCCATCACGCAGGAGTTTCCCAAGTTGGATTCGCAGCCCCAAGTTGCCCAGTTGTAACTCGAGCGCCTTATTCAGCCGCGCGGCCCTCTCGACGTGGAATGCAGCCAGCCCGGCCTTGTCGTTCTTGCTGATCAATACGCGCTGCAGTGCGTCGGACGTCAACAGGATGCTCTTATGGGTTTCGACAAAATGCTTGCGGAAGATGTTGAGTGCGTCCCGCATATTCGCCTCCGCCTCGCCGAGCTTCTTCTGTCGCTCACGGGCAACGCCGAGATTGAGAAGAGCCCAGCCGGTCTCCACGTGTTCCTTGCCGTGCAGACGGCGGTGCATGTGCACAGCTTTCAGCAGCAACGACTCTGCCCCGGCGTAATCTCCAGTCTCAATCCGGGTGTGACCGAGGTTGTGAAGCAGCGACGCTACAATCGGGCTATCTGCGAGGCCCTTGTCCCGAGCAAAGGCTAACGCCTGCTCGGCAACCGTCTGCTGTTCGGCGAATTTTCCCTGGTGGCCCAGGACAAACGCGAGGTAGTGCAATGTGGCGAGGATCTTTTCATCTTTCGCATTGCCTATTTGGAAAATCGTCAAAGCTTCGCGTGTTTCAGCCTCCGCAGCGATCCGATTGCCGGATTCAAAGGAGTTCATTGCCCAGTCCAGGTGACTTTGCGCCACAGTGATGTCATTCGGTCCGAACACGCGTCGACGAATCTCCAGTGCTTTGTCCAAATGACCCTTGGCGCTCTGCGTCAGTCCCAAAGCGCGGTAGGCATTTCCAATGGTGGCATGAATCGTCGCTTCTGTTTCCGGTTGGTCCTTCAAGCGCTCGCCCAGCCCCTGCGAAAGATCGTCGAGCAACTGGCGAACCGTGTAATCGGCTCCTTTGGAGCTGTCGGGATTGGCGGAATACAATGCCTCCTGCAGGAACTCGCTGATCGCGTTGGCTCTTGAAGCTTCGGCTTTGGCACGCACCAGCGCCGCGCTTTCTGCGTCCAACCGTGTTTGTGCCAGGTCTTCGGCCCGGGTGGCGCGGATTGCCTGCCACGTGCTGACGATTGTTCCAATCAGCAAGGTCACAGCCACCGAAGCCAACATGATCAAGGCCATTTTGTTGCGACGACCAAATTTCCGCAGTCGATACCATGCCGACGGCGGACATGCCAATACCTGCTCACCTGCCAGATAGCGCTGCACATCCGCAGCAAAGCCGTTGGCCGTCTCGTAGCGCCGGTTGCGGTCCTTCTCCAAGGTCTTCATGACAATCCAGTCCAGCTCGCCGCGGACGAGCCTGGTCAGCTTCGCCGGCTCCGTTTGCCGCTGCGCCGAGATCGACGGCAGCCCGTCAGTGCTGCTCAAGCGCGTGCTCGGTCTGGGCGGCTCTTCCTCGCGGATCACACGCAGCACTTCCAGGAGCGCTGCCTCTTTGACGCGCTTCTTCGTCAACGGCGTCGAACCGGTCAAGAGCTCGTAGAGCAAGACGCCAAGCGAATAAATGTCGCTGCGCGTGTCGATGTCCTGGTTGTTGGTCTCCGCCTGCTCCGGCGACATGTATTCCGGCGTGCCGACGACCGCGCCGAAGCCGGTGAAGAGCGACGCGTCGGTGAGCCGTTGCCCTGTTGCCTTGGCCACGCCGAAGTCGATCACTTTCACCATCGGCTTGCCGTCGAACGGGGCGATCAGGATGTTGCTCGGCTTGAGATCGCGGTGAATGATCC
>DASRAT010000099.1:0-4680 GCA_035638015.1 Gemmataceae bacterium
CGCAAGATCCCGAAGTGCTCAATGGTCTGGGTTACTTCCATTACAGCCGTGCCCAATGGGAGGACGCTGAAAGATATTTGCGTCAAGCCATCGCGGCCGATCCCAAGTTTCAACGGGCGTGGGTCAACCTGGGCATGACACTTTGCCAACAGCAACATTATGACGAAGGCTTGGCCGCGTTTAGCAAGGCCGTCTCGAATGCCGAGGCCCACTCCAATGTGGCATTTATTTTGACAACTCAGGGAAGATTCAATGATGCGCGTGCCGAGTATCGGCAAGCGCTAGCGGCCAATTCCAACCTTACGATTGCTCGACTGGCATTGGCGAAATTGGAGCGGCAAGAAATGCAAGCGTCGGGCTCAGGCGCTGGTGCGATGCCGCGTTGAAGACCGCCAAGACCGCCAAGACCGCCAACAATACACGAGACAGTCGTTGGCGTTCTTGCGACAAACCGCGGATTTGCTGTTTGTCGTTTCAAACCACGTATACAATGCCGGCCTTGTTGAAACGAATGCTATCACGTCCGTCGCATGACCCAATCCACAACCCGCCTTTCCGCCCAACGGAAGCCGCCTGCCCCGTCAGCGCCAACAAATCCCAAATGCCCGCCGCGGTCCATGACATGAACGGCCACATTGGAACGCGCCGGAAGCTTTAGAAATGATTCCACAGCAATAAACGGATCATCGCGTGCCGTCAAAATAAACGCAGGCACCTGGATCCGATGCACAACCTGCGCCGCTGAGCAACGGCGATAGTAGTCGAGGGCGTCCGCAAAACCGCCGCGCGGAGCAGTGTAAAGATCGTCGAAACGGCGCAGCGTGAGCTGCGGTGGAAAACGGATCCGCGGCACATCCGGGCAGCACCGCCACTGGCAGCGAACCTGCTTCAGCAAGCCGTGCAGAAACCAGCGCTCGTAGAGACGATTGCGGCCCAGGGCCATCAGAGCGGCACATCGTTCCAGATCAATCGGCGGCGACACGGCCGCGACGCCGGCGAGATTCGCCACTGGATCGGCAGCGCTTTCGCCAGCCAACTTGAGCACGATATTGCCGCCCAGCGACATGCCGACGAGCACCAGCGGCGAGTTCGGCGCCAGCCGCCCGATCTCGTTCGCCACGGCACGCACATCGTGGGAACAGCCGGCGTTGTAAGTCTTGCGAGCCAGCGCGACGCCATCCCCTGCCCCGCGCAAATCCATCCGCAAGACACGGCAACCGTGCGGCAACAACATGGTTGCCAAACGACTCATGTAGCCGGATTGGTGGGAGCCCCCCAGGCCATGCACCAGTAGCACGATCCGCTGACCGTGCGTCCATCCGGGGGGAATGCAGTCATGGACCACCAGGCGATCGCCATCGGGCAGTTGGACCAGGCGGCGCTGGGAAGGAAAAGCCAATTTGGGGCCGCGGAAGATGTTGCCGAGAAGGGTTTGGAGGTGGGCGTTGGCGAGGAAGGTGAAGGGGCGAAAGGTAGCGATAGGGAAGCACAGCGGGTTGCTTGACAAAATTGAACTCCCGGCGGCAAACGTGCGGTTTGACCCCGGCAGGGGTCACAGCGATTGGCCGGGGATCGAGCGCAGCGACATCCCCGGCAATGGGCGTGATGGCAATCATTTCGACCCCGGAGGGGTCGCAGAAGCGTATGCGATTAGTGCGCTGCGACTGCTTCGGAGTCGATTGGTTTTCATCTCGCTACTTTCCGGTGGTATCGCTGCGCTCAACCACCGGCTTATGGGCGCCCTCTAATTACTGCTCCACCCTCATAAACAAAGTCCCCCCGCCCGTCAAAAACAAAACCTTCCCATCGGACGCCGTCGTCAGCGTGCCGCTAAGCTGGTCCGGGTTTTGTTGCAAGGCCGGGCCGTAGACCGTTCGCCACATCTTGCCGGAGCCGTCGGTGAATTGGGTGCCGTCCTTCCAGTCCTTGGCGGTCATCGTGACGAGTTTAGGTGAGCTTTTCCCCTCGATGACCTTGCCGGGCGGAAGTGCCTCGACGGGAATGATGTCGGTGATGCGTTGGCAGCCGATGGCGGTGGTCCGGTAGGTGTATTGCTGCACCTGGGCCGTTGCTGCTTGGATAATCGCGAAAAAACACGCCGCAGACAATATGAATCGCCCCATTTCGAACTCCGAGATTGGGTGTGAGGGGCAACTCCACGCGCTGATCCGATCACACGAAACGTGATCGCGAGTTCCTCACTTTCTCATTTTTAAGCGATTGTGGCGGCAATTGCAATGAATTTGCGGACGAGAAGCGGGCAAGACGGGCTGTTGAAATCCAGCATGAAACCACGGCTAGCGCGGATGGCATGGATAAAGACAAAAAATGCATTTGCCTTTTATCCGTGTCATCCGTGCTAGCCGTGGTTCAATCACACACGAGATTGATTAGCTGCCGGGCAGAACGTTAATGTCACTCGACACGGAAGGAGCCGTAGCGCTTGGCGGCGTCAGTTTGCCGGGTGTGTCGGTGGCCTGCGAGCCATCCGAGCTGCCGCCGTTGCCTGTAGTGCCGTTGATCGTAAAGCCCTGGCTCAAAGCCAAGAGCGCGTTGCCCAGTTCGGTCAGTTCGATATTGATGGCGTCTCGTACGCCGGCCAAGCCGACGACGATGCCGATCACCAGGATCGTGGCCATGAAAAGATATTCGGCCGAGAGCAGGGCGCCATTGTCGTCCTGCCAGAGCTTTTTGCCAAGTGCGTTCATCAGGACACCTTGTTGCTGCGATAAAAGGAATGCCGCTTTCTGCGGAGTTTTGCTCACCCCCGCGATTATGGCCGCTAGGCTTGCAAGAAGGTGCTGTCCCGGACGAATTCTCTTGAGATGTGACCGACTCCTTGCGGTCAATATGCCATAAGCCGCATGCTTGGCTGCTCCCGCAGACGCACTGTTTGTTGCTCAATCCACTTATTGGCTGCCATCCTATTGGGTCGACAAGATTTTATTGCGGGACCGCGAAAAACGGCTCAAGTTGCCGAAATCGCCATGCTTTTGTTCAAACCGTCGGCAGGCCAAAGGCCACAATTAGGCTTACCAGCCAAATATGTGAACCGATGGCCTCCCGCACGGCGACGCAAGTTGAAAAAACGCAAAAAGCAGGCTATTTGTCTGCAAGATCAAAGCGATCAAGATTCATCACCTTGACCCAAGCAGCCACAAAGTCACGCACGAACGTTTGTTGCGCGTCACTGCATGCATAGACCTCCACGATGGCTCGGAGCTGGGAGTTCGAACCGAAGACGAGGTCGACGATGGTCCCCGTCCATTTGAGTTCGCCCTTAACACGATCGCGCCCCTCCAACACGCCTTCGGATGTGGCGGACTTTTGCCAGACGGTGCCCATGTCGAGGAGATTTACGAAAAAGTCATTCGTCAATGTCTCCGGCCGCTTGGTGAAAACGCCGTGTTTGGACTTGCTGACATTCGCATTCAGCACGCGCATGCCGCCGACCAGCACGGTCATCTCGGGAGCGGTCAGCGTCAGCAGGCGCGCCCGGTCCACTAACAGCTCCTCCACAGGTCGTTTTTGTCCTTTGCAGAGGTAGTTGCGGAACCCGTCCGCGGTGGGTTCGAGGACGGCGAAGGACTCCACGTCAGTCATTGCCTGCGACGCATCAGTGCGCCCCGGCGTGAAGGGAACCTGCACATCGTGCCCGGCCTTCTTGGCGGCTGCCTCCACGGCGGCGCTACCCCCCAGAACGATCACGTCGGCAAGCGAGACCTTCTTGCCGCCAGATTGCGAGCTGTTGAAATCCTTTTGGATTTTCTCGAGAACCTGCAGAATCTTCGCGAGTTCAGCCGGTTGGTTGACTTCCCAGTCCTTCTGCGGCGCCAGGCGAATGCGCGCTCCGTTCGCCCCCCCGCGCTTGTCGCTGCCGCGAAACGTGGATGCCGCCGCCCAGGCGGTGGTCACCAGTTGCGAAATGGACAATCCTGAGGCAACGATCTTGGCTTTAAGTTGAGCAATGTCCTGCTTGGCAATCAATTCATGATCGACGGCGGGGACAGGGTCTTGCCACAGCTGCGCCTTGGGCACCAGGGGGCCGAGCAGCCGCGAGACGGGCCCCATATCGCGGTGCGTCAGCTTGTACCACGCCTTGGCAAAGGCTTCGGCGAACTCAGCAGGATTCTTGTGAAAGCGTTTCGAAATCGGCGCGTAGACCGAGTCCAGCCTTAGTGCGAGATCCGTCGTGAACATCATCGGGGCGTGCTTTTTCGATGGAATGTGAGCATCCGGCACAGTACCCTGGCCCTTCGCATCCTTGGGAGTCCACTGATTGGCGCCGGCTGGACTTTTCGTCAGTTCCCACTCAAATCCGAAAAGATTCTCGAAATAGCCGTTGTCCCACTTGACCGGATTCGTGGTCCAGGCGCCTTCAAGGCCGCTTGTGATGGTGTCGGCGCCCTTGCCGGTTCTGAACTTGTTCATCCAGCCGAGGCCTTGCTCCTCGATGCCGGCCGCCTCGGGTTCGGGTCCGCAGTACTCAGCGGCATTGGCGGCGCCGTGAGCCTTGCCGAAAGTGTGGCCTCCCGCGATCAGCGCCACGGTCTCCTCATCGTTCATGGCCATTTGGCCGAATGTCTCGCGAATGTGTCCGGCCGCGGCAAGCGGATCCGGTTGACCGCCGGGGCCCTCCGGATTCACATAGATCAGACCCATCTGAACGGCGCCAAACGG
>DASRAT010000100.1:0-2485 GCA_035638015.1 Gemmataceae bacterium
CTGCGTTTTCCGCAGGACGAAAAGCCCCGCCACGGTCACGGCATAAAAAAGAAGCGCAGCGAAAATGGTGTAGTCGAGCAGGTCCCCGTAGGTTCCTGAGAAAATGAGCACGATCGACCATATGCATTGCAGCACCAGGCCCACGGCTGGCACGCCGCGATTGGTCAACTTGCCAACCGATTGGAAAAAGACACCGTCTTGGGCCATGGCGTAATACAGGCGCGGGCCGCTGAGCACCAAGCCGTTCACGCAGCCGAAAGTTGAAATCATAATGGCGATGGCCATGACTCCGACGCCAATGGGGCCGGTGGCGCTTTCCAGAACCGCGGTGCCCACGCGATCGTCTTTGGCATGATTGATGCCGCGGGCAATCGTCGCATGCTCGTCCAAGTCGCGTTTTTTGGCGGGATCTTTTTCGTCTTTGGCCAGCGCTTCCAGTTTTTCCGCTTCTTTTTCATTGCCCTGAATCGGCAATGCAGCAAGATAGGAGACGTTTGCCAGCAAATAAAGAATGGTAACGATGATCGTGCCCAAAGCCAAACTGCGCGGCAAATTGCGTTTGGGATCCTTGGTCTCACCGGCCGTAAAGGTAACATTGTTCCACGAATCCGAGGAGAACAGCGAGCCGACCATCGCGGCCGCCACGACCATGAACACCGCCATTGCCGACGATGGAGCGAGCTTGCTCACTGCTTCATATTGCTTCGTGTCCCAGATGCCGTTCCAAATGTTGGTCAAATTGTTGTGAAAAGTCGTGGGGTGCATGGCGATCGTCAGGCCCAGGAGAATCATCAGCCCCAAACTGAGCAGCTTGGTCACCGTGAACGTGTTCTGAACCACTTTGCCTGCCTGAACGCCGAAGCAGTTGACCCCGGTTAACACCGCGGCGACAACGACGGCCACCAATTGACCAGCGCTAATGGCGAATTTTTCGCGTTTGAAAAAGGTAACCCACCTATCACCTTCGGGCAACCAGGGCAACTCAAAGCCGCGATCAATGACTGGATCGAAGGCGTGCTTCCACAGTTCATTGTCAGTGCCCAGTGACGGCACCAGGACGCCGAGATACTTCGCAAACGCCACGCTCACCGCCGCGATGAACCCCGTCTGAATCACCAAAAAAAACGTCCACCCATAGAGAAACCCGCACAGCGGCCCGTAAGCCTCGCGAAGATAGACATACTGCCCGCCCGCGTGCGGCATCATGGCGGCCAGCTCGGCATAACTGAGAGCGCCCATGATGGTGATGACGCCGGTCAGAATCCAGATCAAGAGCAGCCAACCCGACGAGCCGACATCACGGCTGATGTCAGCCGAGACAATGAAAATGCCCGAGCCGATCATGCTGCCGGCGACGAGCATGGTGGCGTCGAAGAGGCCGAGTTTTTGCTGAAAATGGGGAGTCTGCGCGTCTGTGGCCATGATGTTCTTTGGGCAGCAGTTAAGCGTAAAGGGTTAGGGTTAGTGTCCGTGGCCGAGGTTGGGGATGTCGATGTGTTCGACTTCGAGGCCGCGCATTCTCCGGCCGACGGTACTCCTCCAATAGCCATAGCAAAAGTAAATGACCAAACCGGCTGCCAACCAAATGATCAAGCGCAGCCATGTAATCGGCGGGAGGAACAACATCATTATCAAGTTCACGACAATGCCCAAGGGGGCTACCACAAAGACCAAGGGGCAGCGGAATGGCCGGTGAGCATCGGGGCGTTGAATGCGCAACAATAGAACGGCGGCACAAACCACGACGAACGCGGCCAAGGTGCCGATATTGACCATCAACTCCAGATCTTCGATTGGCGTAAACGCAGACACCACGGCGATGATGCCACCGGTGAGCATCGTCGAAATATGCGGCGTGCGAAACTTCGGATGTATAGAAGCGAAAATGCGGGGGGGCAACAACCCGTCGCGCGCCATCGCAAGAAAGATGCGCGCCTGGCTGAGGAAAGTGATGAGCAACACGCTCGTCAAGCCAGCCAGGGCCCCGGTGGCGATCAAGGCGCCCGCCACATTAAGCAGCGGTGTTTTGTCCGTGGCGGCACGTTCAATAAACGCCTCGGATACCGCCGCGTGGGTATTGATGTCGGGGTAAGGCACCATTCCTGTTATGGTCGCCGCCACACCAATGTACAAAATCGTGCAAAGGATTAGAGAAGCCAATATGCCAATGGGCAGGTCACGCGAGGGGTTCTTGGCTTCTTCCGAGTGGGTAGAAATGGCGTCAAAACCAATGTAAGCAAAGAAGACAATGGACGCGCCCAACATGATGCCTGACAAGCCGTAGGGCATGAAATTGCTGCGAGTGTTGTCGTCAATCTTGCTGAGGGATTTATCGACGCCCACCAGCGCCAGCACACCCCATTTTTCGGTTCGGTATTCGTCGACTTTGGTTTCCAGTTTTTTGACGACCGCGGCAGCCTTTGCTTGATCTTCCTTTGTAACGGGCATCTCGATCACGGCGCCTTCCTTGGCCGAAACACTGGTA
>DASRAT010000101.1:0-6776 GCA_035638015.1 Gemmataceae bacterium
TTTTTTTCACGTGAATGAGTTAGGCCCGCTCATTCTGCTGATCTGTCTGTTGCAGTTAGTGGGGAGGCAAATCGCTGGGAGCACCTCCATTTTTTACCGGTGCGCCCGTGGCTTTGGAGCCGTGACGTTCCTGCTTTATGCCGGATTTGGCATTGAAGAATGGAAACCACGGACCGCCTCGCAATTTTTTATCATTGGCGTGCAGGCCGTGTTGGCGATGGGCACGATGCATGGATTGGCGATAGTCATTCTGCCTTTCTTGCATTTCCTTTACGAGCATTTATGGGCGCGACCATTGAAACGGCGGCGATTTTTGGATCAGGAAAGGGCCCTGAAGGAAGCCATCGAGAAACAAGAACTCGATGCCGCTGCAAGCAAACAAGCAGCGAGTGAAGAGCTAAAGAAACTAGAGCAGCGAAGGCGGGACGAGGAAGCCAGACGTCCGCCGCCTCCTACACGGGAGGAGAGCTTGGCGGCCGCCAGGGATCGACATGACCGCACGGTGCAACTGTTGGAAAGCGCCAACCTCGATGAAGCAGAACTTCGTGCGGCGCGCAATCGAGCCAAACAACAATACTTACGTGAAATCGACAGCCTGCTGTGACGAGCAAGTATTCCTTCAACGTACTACGGAGAAATCGAAATGAGCTGGCATCCAAATGTTTTGGTGATCGGCGAGCCCGGCAGCGGCAAGTCCGTAGCCGCCGCCCGCGACGCTATCGAATTCCCCGGCGCTGCGGTCATTCTGGATCCGCACAAGGACAGCCTTGCACATCTGGTCCTGACCCACGCCGAAGGCAATCTACTTTTTGACCGCATTTCCGACTTGGACCACTTTCTTGGCTTTGATTTGCTGAAGCCCTCTGTGCATCCCGACCCGTTGCGGAGGATGCAGGAGGCCCAGCGTCGCGCTCAGGTGTTCGTCGAAATCCTCATGCGCCGTCGCGGCGGTGAACTCGCAGCAGCACCCTTGATGGAAGAATGGATTATGGGCCTGCTGCTCTTGTACCTTTATCAATCAACCGCCAAACAGCCGGACATTATCCCTTACGGCTTCATGCCGGACACTTCCGAATTCCGAACGCTTGTGCGTGACTGTAGTCTTGTCGAATTCAAAACCAAGTTCGCCGCACTTGAGAAGCTGAATCCACGGGCGTTACGAGCCGAAGTCGGCTCTGCATCGCGTTTGATCAATGCAGTCTTCCGGTCTCCTGCTTTTTTGAAAAGGTGCCGTACCGGTTTTGACCTCGGCAAATTCCTGCAAAGTGGCGGCAAGTTGATTGTGGAGCGCGGCGACGAGAACGAGGATGTCAACCGCACCATCATGGGTGGCATTAGCATGCTAGTAACCGAGCATTGCGAGAGCCGTCCTCAGCCGTGGCCGCCAGTACGAATTTACCTGGATGAATGCACGAACGCTCGCACGGCAGGAAATTTTGAAGAGCGAAAGGCTGGGGAAACGCGCAAATACGGCCTGAGCTGGTACTTCATGTGCCAATGGCCAAATTTCCCCAATGGTCCAGAAGGCTTTTATCAGAACTGCAACCGTAAGGAGATTTTTCGCACGGGACACTACGAGCTGGCCCGCAAGCTAGCTGCGATGGCTGCCGCCGGATTCCCGTCGAGCGACGAAAAATCGCACGCTGACAAAGTTAAGGAGTTGGCTAATGCCATTGTCAAATTCCAACCCGGACAGAGGCTCGTCACGGACCGCACCGGGACACGCATCGAACAGGTAAAAATGCTCACCAATCCGTGGATTGATTGGCCCGGCTTGGGTGAGGCTAAGGTCAAGGAGAAGCTATCGTGGATACAATCCCGCATCGAATTTCAAAAAATCGACGAACCGAAATCAGCGACTTCCTTGCCACCCGAAACGCCACGATTGGGCAAATCGCGCGGCGATTCTTCGCCAGCGCGTCGCCTCTCACGGCGCGCAAAAAAGCCAGTCGATGGCTATGCAAGCAGCGACGACGCAAACGAATTCACGTGAGGGGCACGGTCTTTTTCAATGCTGTAGGTCGACCCCAAACGGTCTATGGACAGCGCTGCAACGAGGACCAACTGGAGCACGAAGTGTGGATTACTGAGGCCGAATTGCTGCTGGGTGGCCGAGTTACGCGAGGCGCGCGCGTTGGACAAACTGTTGCCGATGCGTTGCTCGTCCGCGAGGGCGTGCAGTTTTTCATCGAGATGGATAACGAGACGATGTCGCCGAAGGTCATGCGCGAAAAGTGGCTGCGCTATGGCGAAATTGACGGCTTCATTCTTGTTATTTGCCATTCGAAGGAACGAATGCGGCGCCTTTTGAAGTGTGCCGACATGGTAAAAACTGTCGCGCTTTTCACGCGATTCCGCTGGCTCAAGGCAAAACATGTGAAGCAGCCTTGGATCGACTGGTACGGCAAGAGGACCAGCATATGAACGGCCATTCATGTAGGCCATCATGTCGCCAAACTGCGGCATTTGGCGACAAGGGCATGCGGTCGGCAACTGCCCTCCGCTTTCGTCTTTCAGATCGTACCGATCTTCAAGACTCAAGCGGACCGCCGGCCCCCCCGCCCTGTCCCCCGCCCTGGCCCACGCGTCACTGAATTTTACTGAAAACCCAAAACCCTAGCAGCAAGCGTCGTCAACGCTTGGCCGCGATCGCCTCCCGTTCGCTCGCGGCCGACGCGTGCGGCGCGCAGAAAGGAACTTGTCATGTCTGCGAAAGTGTTCCACATCGTTCGGGAATGGACGGAATTCGTTGTTCCGAAGGCGCGGCCGCCAGATCGGTCGAACTTCTGTGCCTTATTGGCTGCAGTGCTTGGCATAGCTGGTTACGCGATTGCGGGTGGAACTGGCGTTGTTGTTGGATTTCTTTTCGGCTGGGTCATCAGCGCGTGGGGAGAAGATTCATGAACAAATGCGGTGAGTCAGATGAGTTTGGTATCAGCTTGTTGTTTGGATTGCTTGGATCGTCGCATTTGCCAGTGTCAATCTACTCTGCGACGACAACGCAACAGACATCACACGGATCAAAAAACTATTAACGAACATGTTGGATGCGATGGACCAACCGGTAGAAGCGTTTCTCAAATCTTTTTAAGGAGTTCTGCGATGTGTCGTGAACACGTGTCCTTCCTGCTTGGGGCGGTATTCGGATTGGGACTCTGCCTGATTCCCTGCGGCATCATGGTGAGCAAAATCAACCATCAGATTCGTTTGATCGAGCAATACCATTTGCCACCGCCTATTTGGGAAGAGCCGGTCGTAGACGTGGAGATAAACGTGGACAATATCAACAAGCTACCAGGTCGCATCAAGTGGTGAACTTGAGACCGGTTGCAACTAGGTGCGGTTTATCTGAAAGGGGAAGGTATGACTGAAAACATTCGGATTTGTCGAGAGCGCATGGAAATCACGATCCCGTCGTGCTCACCAGCGCTCGCTGAAGCTGTCTTGCGCGCGATAATTTGGACTGAAAGACCGCGCAGTTTGACTCATTTCAATGAGTTGCTCGCTGAAGGCCGGAGGGTGACGTTCGATTCCGAAGGTGGGATTCGTCAGGGCTGACACCCAGCGCCTGGGCATCTGGGACGTTTATGTTGCTGGGACAGTTCTGTGGCAATGAATTGGACTTGGGCGTGCGCCAACATGAGCGTGGCGCTACTGTGAGGTTGGCATGATTACTGTGCTTTCCCTGTTTGCATGCGGGCTTGCGATGTGCGGCAGCTTGTTTGTCGCACTTGGCAGATTGAAGGTGGTGTATTGCGTCGGCATTGCCAGCGGCCTCAGCTTCAGTGCGGTCAACATTGCGTTGTCCACGCGTTCAGGCCAGGAAGGAGTGTTATGGCTGTGTATTCCCTCGTGTTGGGGGATTTTGATGTCCGTGATCGGTTTGCGTCGGCTTCACAATCTCAAGAAAGGAGAAGGACATGAAGATCAACATGACGGTGCTGGGGACAGGCGAACACGCCTGTGCCCTCAGCCAGAAAACGACGGAGTGCGTTCAAGTGCAAATCGCGAACGATCCGCCGTGCTGGTTGAGCTGGAAGAGTCTGAAGGCGATTCTCCAAATGAGGTTCTCTCAGAATGAGGAACCAGTGATAGCGACGCCGCTTCTCGATAGGGCGGCGATGTAACGGGAATAGGGCTGCACAACGGGTGCCCCGGCGGGTTCGACTCCCGCGGCCCTCCTTGAGGTGATCGATCGATTGTGAACACTTTGCAGAAATAGAACTGCTGATCCAGTCCACCGTTTACATGGTCGTCCTCAAAGTCCAGTCGACAGGTGAATCATGGGTGCCGAAGAACTCTCGCTGTTGCTTGGTCGTTTGGATCGAATCGAAACCGCGCTCGCGGATTTGAGCCGGCAGCGCACGGCAAAAGAATGGTATTCAACTGCCGAGGTAGGTTCCCTCCTGGCCCGCGCGGAATACACAATCCGCGAGTATTGCCGTCTGGGTCGGATCCGGGCAAGGAAGAAGCCGTGCGGCCGAGGTAAAGGCGGAGAATGGCTCATCAGCCACGAGGAGTTGACCAGGGTGAGAAACGAAGGGTTGCTGCCGTTCGACCGGCCGGCCTGAAGTACGCGTCATTCAATTTCGTGGAAACACAACCCCTCATCCGAGGGGTTTTTTCGTTGGCGGACAACGCTGACACGTTAGCCGTTTCACCTAAATATGGTCCCCTTTTGGCCTGGTTTTTTTCCGCCAAAATTCCGCCAACATTGCCCATTTGAGCCCCCTTTGCCTACAATGAAAGACAAGTGTGCTCGTGACGTAAAGACCATAAAAACCAGGGGATTTTGTGAAACGTCCCTTCAGGCTCCCTCTAGGCAAAGTGGACAAAAACTAAGTTCAGGAGCTAGTCCGGGTAACCGGGTGGAGGTTCAAGTCCTCTCTTCGGCAGTCCAATCAGGACAAGATGTTACGGCGAATCCTGGCATCTTGTCCTTTTTCTTTACCAGGCATTTGGTAAAATAATGGTAAAGAGGCTTTCCTGAGATTGGCGTGATGCTGCGGGGGGCCCCATCATGGCATCTCTGCAAGAACGAAACGGCAGCTATCGAATTCTTTTCTGCCACCACGGCAAGTTGCACACTTTTACCATTGGTAAAGTCGAGCAAACCGAAGCCGAAAATAAAGCCCGCCAGGTCGATTATCTTCTCATGCGATTGAAGCAGCGACTGGTCGTGCTACCCGAAGCTACCGACATTGTCAGTTTCATCGAGCACGATGGCAAACCGCCAGACACCGGACCTACCCTTCCTAACGCTCCCCGCCAGGCCGTAACCCTCGGCCATCTGAAAGACCGCTACCTCGCCACGCACGTCAACGGCACCATCGAGGCCAACAGTCTCTACACCTGCAAGGTGCATCTCGGCAATTTTTGCCGCGTCCTCGGCGATGCTTCCCCGCTTGGTGAGCTGTCGCTCGGCAGGCTTCAGGAATACGTCAACAAACGGGCCGAGGCAAAATTGGCACCTGCCACCATCCGCAAAGAGATCGCTACGCTCAGGGCCGCGTGGAACTGGGGCGAGCCGATGGGACTCACCGAGGGCAAATTCCCGAACCGCGGGCTGCGATACCCAAAGTCCGATGAGAAACCGCCGTTCATGACAAGGGCCGAAATAGAGGCGCAGCTGGCCTGCGGCGGCGACCCAAGCACGCTGTGGGAATGTCTGTATCTGGAAGCCAATGAAGTGGCTGACCTGCTAACCATCGTCAAGGACAAAGCGCCGCACCCCTGGATTCATCCCCTGTTCTGCTTTGCCGCCCACACGGGAGCCAGACGGTCGGAGATGCTGCGGGCACTTGTCAGCGACGTGGATTTCAAAGGAAACACCGTGCTCGTGCGGGAAAAGAAGCGAACCCGAGGCCAGCGGACCACCCGCCGCGTGCCGATGACGCCATTCCTCAAGGAAGTTCTGCGGGAATGGCTGGCCGTGCATCCAGGAGGCCCGGCCCTGTTCTGCCACGCCGGCACTGTCGCCCGCAGCAAGAAGCGGAGCCGTACCACCGGCTACCAGAACGTGAAGAAACGCCCGTCGTCCCTGAAAGGTCGCATGGCAACCGTGAAGAAACGAGAGCAGACGGCACAGGCCGCGTTGACCCGCAACGAGGTGCATGACCACTTCAAGCGCGTGTTGCTCGGGACGAAATGGGAAATGATGCGGGGCCTCCATACACTGCGCCACAGCTTCATTTCGGCGTGTGCCAGCAAGGGCGTCGATCAGCGGCTTGTGCAGGAATGGGCCGGGCACATGAACGAGGCCACATCCCGCCGCTATCGCCACCTCTGGCCCTCGACGCAGCAGGAGGCTATCAAGCTCGTGTTTGAATAGCTACCACCGTGTCCCTCATCGCATGCCCAGAACTTGCAGGCGTTTCTTGCCCACCTCCGACGCCGCCGGATTCTTAGTCGCGGCGGCGTCATTTGTGATCTGATTATTATTCACGATACCGGCGAACCCCCGGTGACCAGGGTCATTTGACGATCTTGCTGTTTCTTCGCCGCCGCCGCGCCATCACGGTCCGGCATCGACCCACCACCAGTCGCCAGTGGCTTGGCTTCCATCGTGTCGCACCGTACAATGGTGGCAACGTTACACTTCCTACGCTTTGCCCCGCAGCACGTTTGTAGTGCTGCCTATAGCAAGCCTTTGCCGGCCCCGCCTGACACACGGCGGCATTGCAGTCTTTGACACCCTGTGATTCGGTGCCCACCGTCATGTCGTCCAACGACATGCTGACTTGCTCTATTCGCTAATCGATGACCCAAGAAAGAGG
>DASRAT010000102.1:0-3501 GCA_035638015.1 Gemmataceae bacterium
GTGGCCAAGGTCGTCACATAAGTTGCGTCAGCAGTCGGGGCAGAGATGGTGACAAAAGGGGAAGTCGTCGAGGGAGCGCCTCGTTTTTGGGCCATGACCCAATCCACGAGAGTCGGCGTTCTGTAGGCTTTGGGCCAAATAACATGTCCACCCGATGGGTACCTTGTGTAAATGGGATTCCCGCCGGCATTCCGCAAGGCCGTAACCGCGGAATCGGAGTTCCCAACCCCCACCGTCCCATCATCCGCGGCGTGAAAATTCCACACCGGCACGCGAATGTTCAGGAAATTTGTGTGACAGAGCCAGCCGCCTGACATCGGAACAATCGCGGCAACCAGATTCGCATGTCGAGCAGGGAAGATCCATGACACATAGCCTCCGAAGGACAGTCCTGTGAAATACACGCGATCAGGATCAATGCTGAACTCCGCCTTGAGCACATTAAGGAGTTCGGCGCCCTGGTCCAAGATGGCCAGGTTGTCCGCGCAAGTGAGCGTCGCGCTCCGAAATTGCGGCGCGACATAGAAGCAGGGATGCTGCGTGCGATTCGTGGCAGATAGAAAGATGAATTGTCCAAAGTCTTTTAATTGGGAAAGATTGTCTGTGCCAGCTTCACCGGAGCCGTGCCAGAAGGTGACCAAGGGATACTTCTTCGCCGGGTTGTAATTATCGGGAAGAAAGAGGCGATACCCGAGCCGTGCTCCGAGCGCATTCGTATAAATTCTTCCTTCCGCTACCGACAGTTGGGCGACGCGACTCGTGACTGCGTCCGCGAGATTGGTCACTAGCACCGTGTAAGCCCCGGCGTTGGTGAATTGCACATTGGTCACGGTGAGGTTCGCGTTCGTGGCGCCCGCGACATCCATCCCTTCCCGACGCCACTGGTAGCTCAAGTTGGTTCCCGTGGCTAAAATGGTGAAGCTTGCGGTCATCCCCACCCCAACGGCCTGGTCTGCAGGTTGCGTGGTGATTCCAGGTGGAACGGGCTGGCTGCGCGCATGAATTGCCAGGAATGAGAGGATGGCCACGACAAAAGTCACGAAGTGCGAGGGAGAAGCTGGATTAGATTTTGGTCTCATACTTCATACACAGGAAAATTTCTGGAAAAGGGACAAAGAATCTTCACTGTCAGGAAAATCTGGGAATCCACCGAACCGAGAACGCAAAATTCAAACTCACAACGGCCTTGTTACTTCGGCTGCTGCGTGGAGAATCAAAATCAGCGGAGCGCCTCCTTTTTTTTCGAGAGTGGCGGTGCATGCCAGCGAATCAGCTCATGTCGGCTCACGGACACGAGGGTGTTGCCATCTGGCAGAAATCGCACGGCCTCAACGATACTTCGATGTGCTTTGAGCTTGGCGACCTCCTCAATATTCGGATAGGCCGAGGCATTCCACACCGAGATTGAGTTATCGCCACCGCCCGCCGCCAAACGGCTACTGTCTGGCGTCCACGCCACGCAATGAAAGGAATTGAGTTGTCCCTCGAGCGTAGCTCGCTCTTGGCCTGTGCGGACATCCCAGAGTCGAACCGTACCGTCGTTAACGGCCGTAGCCGCAATCAGGCTGTCCCGTGCTATTCGTGTCTCGTACGTCTGCTGGTTCGAAGGTCGAAACATGGCGCGCAGCTTGCCATCAGCTACATTCCAAAGGGCCGCTCTCGGTCCGTTGTACCGCGCGGTGACGAGCGCTTTGCTATCCGGACTGAAGCTGAACAAAGAGGTTTCCGTCGGCGTGTTGCTGACCACCAGCAATACTTCGGCTGTGGCCAGACGCCAGAGGATGAAACGATTGCCCCATTCCGCCGCGGCTACGATGGTGTCGTCGGGCGATACATCAAGAGCCCTGACGCCATTGGTCAAACCTTTGAATATGCGAACCAGTTCCAAAGTTTTGGTGTCCCAAGCCGCGACCGATCCATCTTGAGCTCCGAGGATCAGCAGTTTTCGATCGGCTGTGACCACGGCTCGCGTTAGGCCCGTACGAACGTCATGAACGAAATTGCTGAGCGGCAACGGCCGTGTCGTTAAATGAGCCAGCGCTTCCGTATCCCACAAACTGAAGGTGTTATTGGTGGTGACAGTAAGGAGCGTGCGCCCGTCTTGTGAGAGCCGCAAACCGTCAATGGCTGCTGGCAGCGGCAGCAAATGGCGTTCGCGCGTTTTAGGAGTGCAGTCCCAGAGGCGGACCGTTCGGTCTTTGGCTCCGCTGGCTATCGTCCGTCCGTCGGCCGACACTGCCAGCGACCAGATTTCAGACGTGTGCCCCTGCCGCTGATCCATTGGCTCCCAGGTAGCGGTGTCGTAGAGTCTGATCTTCTGATCGGCGCCGCCCAAATAAAATATTTTCGAATCCGTGGAGAATCCGACCGCTCCTACCAACGCGCCATCGCGAGTCAACCGACTCACTGGCGCGAGCCTTTTCACGTCCCAGATCAATGCCTCGGACTCCCAGCAAGCACTCGCCAGGAATTGGTTATCTGGCGAGAAGACGAGCGTACCGTTAACGACGTGTCCCATTGAAAGGTTTTGCGCCTGTAGCGTCGCGTAGATGGAGTGTCGATCGACGTCCCAGAGTACGACGGTGCTATTGTACGTGCCAATCGCCAGCCATTTGCCGTCCGAAGATGCTGCAAGGCCCCAACCCCGCGGCGCGGAGTGACGTTCGATGGCAGTCCGCTCGTCTGTATCCAGCAAAAGCAAATGGCCAGCACTCAAAACGGCCAGCCATTTCCCGTCGGGGTTGAAGGCCAGTCCACCGATCCAACCAGGATATTTGACCGGTGAACCCAATAGGCGCAGGCTGCGTGGATCGTAGAACCAAAGCTCATCTCCACTCGCCACCGCCAGCACATCGCCCTTTGGAGAAAACGCGATTTGCCAAACGTCGTTCGAATGCTGCACCAACCCGACTTCTCGTTGTCGCTGGAGGTCCCAAAGCTTAAGTGAACTGGGAAACATGGCCGCGGATGCGAGAAACTTTCCGTCGGGTGAGAAGGCAACGCGCACAACAATGCCTTCATGCAGGCCAACGAGCGCCCGTTCATCGCTCTCGCATTGCTGCGTGAGATAACGCCATTCCCAGCCGCGCCGATCAGGCGCGCGCGACAAGCTATTGCTTTGGCGGTTTGTAGCAGTCGGATCGTGTTTCTTCAACAGCTGGAGCGCGTGCCCAAGATTGTTCTCTGCAAGCGCCTGTTGCGCCAGCCGCATGTCGGCAGCGTAGAGATTCTCCTCAGCGCGTAATCGCTCGTGATTGATGAGAAAGAGGGCGATCGGAGAACCGATAGCTAGGGCGAGAAGCAACACGATCACGGCGGCGCTCAAACCGGCGAATGCTGGTTTGCGCCGACACCAGCGCCAGACGCGCTCGGCACGAGTGATAGGACGCGCGTGGACTGGTTCGTTGTTTAGAAACCAACCGAGATCATCGGCGAGCGTCTGCGTCGTCGTATAGCGTTTCTCCGGTTCCTTCTCGAGACACTTCAAACAGATCGTTTCCA